>JAITMT010000366.1 GCA_031277235.1 Tannerella sp. | reverse complement strand
CTCAAAGAAATGCCGGTTCGCCTTTGATGGAGGCTATCAGGGTTTTGATTTTTTCCACTTCCTGCGGAGCGCCGTAAACGGCGAAGGAAATGCCGCCTTCGTTACCGGCTATTCCGCCTGCTGCAAACGGTATAACATTCACATTTCCAAATAATTTGATGGCTTCTATTTCCGTGAAAATCTCCCCGTTTTGATGGATAATCAATCGCGGAACAACACCGTCCCGCTGAATATTGGAGGTCAAAATTTTGGCGTAATCGCTCAAATCACCGCCGATTTCCTTTTCCAACCCTATCGGAACTATCAGGTGCGCAGGACCTCCGGCGGAATAAGGCTGTAAGCGTCTGACCGTGCCGCCGTCTTCCGAGCCGATCGTAACCGCCGCCTGCTTGCGTTCGTAGTTCAGTAGATTGCCGCCCTTGAAGATGAGATCGCCCTCTTTCAATGCGGCGAGCGCGTCCTTGAAAGGCATTTCCACCTGTTTGCCGTCAATGATGACGATTTCGGAAATTTTTTCGCCGCTCATGCTGACGGTATCGTTGGAAATATTTCCCGTAACAAACTTGCCATGAGGCGCTTGCAGGTCTATCAGTTCTTCGGCGACATACGTATTCGTACTTCCGCGCGCAATGACAATCATGCCCGATTTCAGTTTTTCCTGCACCATCGGATGCTGTTTGATTCCCTTTGCTATCAGGCGTTTACTTTCGGCAACGGTCAAACTGAACCCCGTTACGACGTCGCCCGGATTTACCGCGATATTTCCCGATTCATTTGCTTTTGTTTCCATACCGGATTGTTGTTTATTGTTTGTGCAACTTGTTAATAACAATACAGTTGCGATAATAATTGAAATTTTTTTCATATTTTTGATTATTTATTCATGAACTTTTCGTGCATTGCGTGCGCCGCTTTCCGTCCGTCGCCCATGGCGAGAATCACCGTTGCACCACCGCGCACGATATCGCCGCCTGCAAACACGTCATCCAGAGACGATTGCATGGATTCCTGATTGACGACTATCGTACCTCGCCGACTGATTTCAAGTCCATGAAATTCTCTGGGAATCAGCGGATTCGGCGATACTCCGACACTGACGATCACTTCGTCCACATCAACGGTTTCGATAGCGCCTTCAATCGGCACGGGGCTGCGGCGACCCGAATCGTCCGGCTCGCCGAGTTGCATTTTTTGCAGCCGCATCTGCCGTACCTTGCCGTTTTCGTCGCCGATATATTCGATCGGATTCTGGAGCGTCAAAAGTTCAACGCCCTCTTCCTTGGCGTGCTTGATTTCTTCGATTCGCGCCGGCATTTCCTCCTCGCTGCGGCGATACACGATCATAGCCCTGTCCGCGCCCAGCCGTCGAGCCGTGCGCACCGCGTCCATCGCCGTGTTGCCGCCGCCGATGATGGCGACGTTCTTCCCCTTGTACACAACGGTTTCGCCATCGGTAGCCGCGCCCATCAAATTGACGCGCGTCAGGTATTCGTTGGCTGACAGCACATTAATCAGATTTTCACCCGGAATATCCATGAAATTAGGCAGTCCCGCACCGCTTGCCACAAAAATGCCCCGGAATCCCTCCTCGTGCAAATCATCGTAACTGATTGTTTTTCCGACGATACAGTCAATGATAAACTGTACGCCCATCTGTTTCAGCACGTTAATCTCCACGTCCACGATTTCGTTGGGAAGGCGAAATTCGGGAATGCCGTATTTCAGTACGCCGCCGATTTCGTGAAGCGCCTCAAAAACAGTGATTTCATAGCCCATTTTCGCCATTTCGCCTGCGAAGGAAAGTCCGGCGGGACCGGAGCCTACCACCGCAATTTTGATTCCGTTTTTCTCCGGAATTTCGGGAATGGACATCTGCCCGCTTTCGCGCTCGTAATCCGCCGCAAACCGCTCCAGATGACCGATTGCCACCGATTCCTTCTTCGTTCTCACATGGATACACCGGCTTTCGCACTGTTTTTCCTGCGGACACACGCGCCCGCACACCGCAGGCAACGCGCTCGTTTCCTTCAACACTCTTGCCGCCTCCAAAAATTCGCCGCGCTCGATATTTTTGATAAACGTAGGGATATTGATGCCTACGGGACAGCCGTCCATGCACGTCGGATCGGGGCAGTCAATGCATCGCTGCGCTTCGAGCATAGCCTGTTCTATTGTCAATCCCTGGTTTACTTCCTCGTTGTTGCGGCTTCGGATTTCGGGATCCAGTTCACTCATTTTAACGCGCTCCATCTGGGAACGTTCCTTGGCTTTAATCTCCTGCCGCAGCGTTGCGCGCCAGGTTTCCGCCCTGCGAGCGGTGATCAGTTCTTTATCTTTTATGTTCATAGACGTAAATTAATTTGAAAATTTGAGGATTTGAAAATTTGAAAGCCCCCTCTAACTCCCCCTCAGGGGGAGAACACCCTCCCGTATTTCTCCCCTCTCTTGTGGAGAGGGGCAGGGGGTGAGGTGTTTCTCTATTCCAAATCCTTATAAGACCGTAATCGCATCATCATCTCATCAAAATTCACCTTGTGGGCGTCAAATTCGGGACCGTCCACGCAAACAAACTTGGTTTTGCCGTCCACCGTTACACGACACGCGCCACACATACCCGTGCCGTCCACCATAATCGTGTTCAGCGACGCTATCGTGGGTATATTGTATTTTTGCGTCAGCAAGGAGACGAATTTCATCATCACGGCGGGACCGATCGTTACGCACAAATCTACTTTCTCACGTTGAATGACGCTTTCCACGCCATTGGTTACCAACCCTTTCATGCCATACGAGCCGTCGTCGGTCGTGATCACCACTTCGTCGGAGCATTCACGCATCTGTTTCTCCATGATTATCAGTTCTTTCGTGCGTGCTGCAAGGGCGACGATCACCCTGTTTCCCGCCTCGTGAAAGGCGCGCGCAATCGGCAACAGCGGCGCGACGCCCACGCCGCCTCCGGCGCACACGACCGTACCCACTTTTTCAATATGCGTGGCTTGCCCGAGCGGACCGACTACGTCCGTGAAATAATCGCCAACGTTCAAGGCGCACATCTTTCTGGTGGACTTGCCAACTGCCTGAATGACAATAGTTATCGTCCCGTTTACCAAATCTACTTCCGCAATGGTCAGCGGAATGCGCTCGCCTTTTTCGCCGCTCCGGACGATGACAAAATGTCCAGCCCTCCGGGCGCGGGCTATCAGCGGCGCTTCGACCACAAATTTGACCACGTTCTCTGAAAAATGCTCTTTTTCAATGATTTTATTCATATATTGTTCGTTTTTTACGCAAATAAATCTTCATCCCTTGCCAGCATTAAAATGGCTGAATGTGAAAGTATTAAATATTTCTCGTCATTGATAACGACCTCAAAACCGGAACTTTGCAGATAAATCGCCAAATCGCCCTCTTTCGCTTCCAGCGGCAGGTATTTTATCTTGTCTTTTTTCCAGGATTCCGCCTCGTCAATGGAATTGGGCAACGCATAACCGGGACCTGTTTTGATCACATAACCGGTCTGCAACTTCTCGTTTTCCTGCACGGAAGGCGGAAGAAGCAGCCCCGATTTGGTCTTCTCCAGCGGATTGGTGGGCTTCACCAGCACCTTGTCGCCAATCATGACGAATTTGTCGAGTTCCTTGTTATCTATAGATAGTTGCATCATCAATTTTGCCTGTTGAGGGTGCAAAGATACGTAAAATTCCCGAAATTACAGCGGGCGGGTGAAAATTGGGTAGTGTTGTAAAAAGTGATCTACCGTAAAATATTGATAATGTTTTACGGATTTATGTTGCAATTGAAAAAATATACGTATCTTTGCACGTACAAATACTAAGAATTACAAATTATGATTAAGCGTTTTTTAATTTTACTGTTGCTGGCAGGCTTGACAAGTTCCTGCACAATGTACAAAATGGTTCGTTATTGGACTCCGAATATTGACGAGTACAATGCGTTTCCGCAGGCAAAAATCTCGAGCGGCGAGGAAAAGTTTCATTTTCCGGTCGCCATTGATACTGTTTTTAATAACTTAGAGGTGACAAAAGTTCTCAAAGGCGATACGCTGCGATTTACGATTGATGAGTTTGCAGCTAAATCGAAGACCACCGCCTATTTAATCATCAAGAACGACACGGTTATTTACGAACGGTATTACCGGGGTTACGACCGCTCCAAAATCTCGACTTTTTTCTCCACAACCAAGTCCATCACATCGCTGCTGACCGGAATTGCCGTGGACGAGGGGTATATCAAGAGTGTACACGACCCGGTAACCGATTACGTTCCCGAATTTAAGGAAGGCGACCCGCGTTTTCAAAAACTTACCATCGAGCATCTGCTCAACATGCAGGCGGGACTGGATTTTACCGAATCATACTCGAATCCCTTCGAGGAAATGGCAAAACTGTTTTACGGCAAGAATCAGTTGGAACAACTGAAAAATTTGAAATTTGTACGGGATCCCGGTGAAAAATATGCCTACAACAGCGCTACAACGGCGATTTTGGGTGTTGTTCTGGAAAGGGCAACCAACAAGCCGTATGCCGAATATTTGCAGGAAAAAGTATGGATTCCCCTTGGCATGGAATACGATGCTTCGGTGAGTCTGGACGACAAAAAGCACCGCTCAGCCAAAGCCTATTACGGTCTGAACGCCACCGCCATTGATTTGGCAAAGATAGGACGGCTGTATATGAACGGCGGCAACTGGAACGGCAAACAAATCGTTTCCAAAGAGTGGGTAGAGAAAAGTACCACGCCCAATATTTCCGAAGATCACGTCGGCGGAGAGAAATATGAGGACTATCAATATTGCTGGTACAGTACAAAACGCAATTCCTATGAACGTAATTCCACAGGTGCGTATCTTTTTAACGATTCTATCAGCGCCTTACATTTTGCGGAAGATTCGGCGCTTGTACATTATGAAATTCGTAAGATAATGAATATAGGTTCACTCGGATATCATTGGAGAATCACTGATTTTACCCCTGAATTTAACACATTCGGGATCATGGGACAGGTATTGTTTGTGGACCCTGAAAGAAAAGTCATTGTGGTGAGGCTTGGAGAAGAATGGTCGGATGAATATAACACAACTTGGTTAGCCCGTATAATTGCCCAGCGGCGATATCCGGTACTGGAAGAGAAATGGTAAGCCGGATGGAAAGGTTTGTATAAATGGAAACAGAGACGCCACCGATATTTCCGATTTTGGAAATAAAAGCGTAATTTTGTCGGCGAATGGAAGAAAACGCATACAAATATTTCAAGCGCGATATGAGTTGGCTGTCGTTCAACTATCGCGTACTGATGGAAGCTAGCGACACGTATCTCCCTGTGTATGACCGGATTCGCTTTCTTTCGATTTATTCGTCCAACCTCGAAGAGTTTTATGCGGTACGCGTTTCGGAGCATCGGACGGACATCATCAAAAAAAACAGAACGTCCGAAAGCGCCGAGACTTCGGAAGAAAGACTCGAAAACATCACGCGCGAGGTAAACCGGCAGCAGCAGGAATTTTATAAAATATTCCATCAGGGAATAATTCCCGAACTGAAAAAGAATAATATTGTTCTGTATCAGGATCATACGGAATATTTGGATATTCATAAAAAGAATATTCGCGATTATTTCAGGGAAGAAATATTTCCGTTTTTAACGCCTGTTACGCTCCATCGGGGCGCTAAAACGTTCATTCGCGACCACCGGCTCTATCTCGTGGCAGGTATCCGCCACAAAACGACGCGCGAAAAGTTTTATATCCTGATAAAAATTCCATTTTCCAAAGTGCCGAGATTTATAGAACTTCCTCAGGATAAGGGAGTTTATTACTATATCTTTATTGATGACATGATTCGCGAAAACCTGCCGGAGGTGTTTCCCGATTTTGAACCGGAAGGTTGCTACAGCATCAAAATTTCGCGCGACGCCGATATTCTGGTGGACGATACGGACGGAATTGACGTGAAAAAAATTCGGGAAAAAGTAGGCAAAAGAAAAGTCGGCGCACTGATCCGGTTTATGCATGACCGGGAAATGCCGTCGGAAATGCTTGATTTTCTGTGCAGTCACTTTGAAATTGGAATGGACGACCTGATTATCGGCGGGCGGTACATGAATTTGCAGGACATGGCGAAATTTCCGAATCCGACAGGTATTTCTTTAGTTGAAGAAATACCTGAACCCCAGCGAGTTTCCTATTTGGACAATGCCGATTCACTGTTGAATATTATTGATAATCAGGATGTTTTTCTGTTTTTTCCTTATCAATCGTTTGATTATGTGATTCGTTTTTTAGACGAAGCTGCGGAAGACGACACGGTGGAGGAAATTAAAATTACCCAATACCGGGTTGCCGAAAATTCGGCGGTAGTAGATTTGCTGATTAAAGCGGCGCAGAGAGGCAAGAAAGTAACTGTTTTTGTGGAAGTTAAAGCGCGTTTTGACGAGGAAAATAACGTTGTAACCGCCGAATTGATGGAACAGGCGGGCATCCACATTATTTACAGCATCAAAGGCTTGAAAGTGCACGCTAAAACCGCATTGGTGGTGCGCAAAAGCGGTTTCCGAAGCATCGCGTTTGCAAGTACCGGCAATTTCAACGAAAAAACGGCGCGTATCTATTCCGATATGGCGCTGCTTACGGCTGAAAATGAGATTGTTGAAGATGTTGCGGAGTTATTTCGGACACTCGAAAATCCGGTTTCAGTTCAGCCTGTTTTCAAGCATTTATTGGTCGCGAGTTTTAACATGGTTGAAGAAATCAATAGGCTGATTAACAGGGAAAAGGAAAATGTCAATAACGGAAATAGAGGATATATTATATTGAAAATGAATGGTTTGCATGATAAGGCGATGATTGACAATCTCTATCTTGCTTCCGAAGCAGGTGTAGAGATAGATTTGATAATCAGGGGAATATGCTGTATTGTGCCGAATCAGCCATACAGCCGCAATATCCACATCACGCGCATCGTGGATATGTTTTTGGAACACGCGCGCGTGTGGTATTTTTACAACGGCGGCAAAGAGGACGTTTACATCACGTCAGCCGACTGGATGCGTCGCAATCTGAGCCGTCGCATCGAAATCGCCGTGCCGGTACTGTCGCCCGTCATCAAAAGGGAAATCATTGATATTCTGCATATTCAATTGCAGGACAATGTAAAAGCCTGTACCATTGATGAAAATCTGAACAATATTTACAAGCGGAACGACCTGCCGAAAATCAGGTCGCAGGCGGAAATTTACGGATACATTCGGAAATAAAATGAAAAAAGACTATTTTTGTGCCGTCAATCGGAAATAAAAACATAATTAAAACAATATTATGACATCAAACAACGACACAATCTGCGCCATTTCAACGCCTCCGGGTGTGGGAGGCATTGCCGTGATTCGCGTTTCGGGCGAAAGGGCATTTGACATTTGCGATAAAATCACCTTTCTGAAGGGAGAGGACAGACTTTCCGAACAGCCTGCCAATACGGTAAAACTTCGCCGGATTTATGCTTCTTCGGAGGAGGAACTGGAAGAAGCGCTTTTTTCGGTTTTCCGCGCTCCACACTCTTTTACGGGCGAAAACACGGTGGAAATTTCGTGTCACGGTTCCATTTTTATCCAGCAAAAAATTCTGCAACTGCTGGTGGAAAACGGTTGCCGGTTTGCGACGGCGGGTGAATTTACGCAGCGCGCTTTTCTGAACGGCAAAATGGACTTGTCGCAGGCGGAGGCGGTAGCCGATTTGATTGCTTCGCAGTCGGCTTCGACGCACAGGATGGCAATGAATCAGATGCGCGGCGGTTTTTCGGCGGAGTTGAAGAATCTCCGGCAGCAACTGCTTGATTTTGTGTCGCTGATAGAACTGGAACTTGATTTTTCGGAAGAAGACGTCGAGTTTGCCGATCGCGAAAGGTTGAAAAAACTGGCTGCCGACATCGAAACAAAAATAGGGAAACTGGCAAACTCGTTCAGCGTAGGGAATGTGTTGAAAAACGGTATTCCCGTGGCGCTGGTCGGCGAGACAAATGTCGGTAAATCAACGCTTTTGAATCTGCTTCTGAATGAAGAAAAATCCATCGTATCCGAAATTCACGGCACGACGCGCGATGTGATTGAGGATAGCGTTAATATTCAGGGAATTACATTTCGCTTTATTGATACGGCAGGCATTCGCCAGACGACCGATACGGTCGAAAATCTCGGTATCGAGCGCACCTATCGCCAAATCGAGCAGGCATCCATCGTGCTTTGGTTAGTGGATGGCACCAACGTTTCGGAGCGCATCGAATGGCTGACTGAAAAAATCCTGAAACGCGCCGAAGGGAAAAAGATAATATTGATTTTCAATAAGATAGATAAACTTTCGGAAGAGGAATTGGACATTCTGAATTCGCTTTTTGAGCCTTTCCATTGCGAGAGAATACATATTTCTGCCAAACTGCGCCTCAATACGGAAATGTTGCAGGAAACTTTACTGCGAGCCGCCGCCATACCGCAAATATCTGATAATGACGTGATTGTAAGCAATGTCCGTCATTACGAAGCGTTGAGAAATGCGCTTTCGGCTATCCGTAAAGTGATGGAAGGCTTGGAATCAGGTATTTCAGGCGATTTTCTCAGTCAGGACATCCGCGAATGCATGTATCATCTCGGCGAAATCACCGGCGAAATCACGACCGATGAAGTCCTGGGAACCATTTTTAGCCGCTTTTGCATCGGAAAGTGAATTGGATTTGTTTATAAAATCATACTTCGTAAAGCCCCTCCCCAGCCCTCC
>JAITMT010000232.1 GCA_031277235.1 Tannerella sp. | reverse complement strand
ATGCAGCAGGCGATGTTCATCATGTTTTTCTTCATCATGATATTCAACCTGATGAGCGGTCTGCTGACGCCGATACGCTCCATGCCCGAATGGGCGCAGTGGATAACGGTGTTCAACCCGACGCGCTACTATATTCAGATGATCCGGATGATTTACCTGAAAGGCGGCGGTTTTTCCGACGTGCAAACCGAGTTCTGGGCGTTGGTCGGGTTTGTGATTTTCTTTGTTTTCTGGGCTGTTATGAGTTATCGGAAGAGGGAGTGAGGTTTTTTAGTGTGTAGTTATTAGAGTTTAGTGTGTAGTTTTCCTGCTCCGAGGAGGGGAATTATTTCACGTTATTTCATCATTGACACGACAGTAGTGAGTTCAATGCAAATCCGTGTCGGGCAACGCACCGGTCACAAACCGGCGCAAGTAAAAGCAATCACAAGTAGGGCAAATAATCATTTATCCCTACATTTTTTAACTTCTGCCCGGCATAGCGTGGACGCTACGCTCAGCGAGGCTCTCCGACTCTTTCGTTCATGATTCTGAAACTCCACCCGTATTTTTTGTAGAAAATGAAAAAGGCGATCAAACAGACCGTTATCTGCGAAATCACATCCCGGAACGGATCGAATTTTTGCATGTCGAATACGGCATCTGTTGGCACAAGCGAAGTGGAATATGTTATAAAAAGCGCGAGGAATACTTCCAGTGCCGCATAGAGACCGATGGAGAGTTCTATTCCATCGTCCAGAATGGCTATCAGTCCGAAAAGAAGTCCGAGAAACAAGTATTGACCCGTCGAAAGTATCATTCCAAACTGTTTAACTTCCGGGCTGTCAAAAGAGTGTAATAATCCGACAATTACGGGCGGAATAATCAAAGCCCACCAGCGGCTGTGCGTACCTGCGCCGACCCCCTGCAACAAATAGCCGCTAAAAATCAATTGTTCGGAAATAGCCATCAGCGGAAGCAACACGATACTCAACACAAAAAGCACAGAAAACCTGCTCCAGTTCAATTGAAAAACGTAATTGTCGGCGTGCAAAAAATAATCAACTCCCCAAAAAATGGTCATCAACGCAAAACCCACCGCAAAAGCAAAGAGAGTTTTGTTCCAGCGCACTGAATTTGTGCCGTTTACGGTTTCGGAAAAATTCCGGTTGTGTATCGCTTTTATTAAAATGATTGCCAAAACCAGGGTCATTGCCGGACCAAGCATCATGAGCCCGAAAGCGAGATTATTCGACGGCAATTTCGAAAACAGTTTCACCGTATTTTCGGAACTGACTCCCGTATTCTGAATAGATTGTATCAGCGACACAATATAATATGGAATATGCCCCATTCTTGACCCGCCAAAAACTATCACTAAAAATACCATCAGATATTTCCACCATTGATTTTCGCCCGTCAGTGCGCGTTCCAAAAAGTTTCTTGTTGCCATGTTTTTACTTTTTAATTTTTTAATTCTGCCTGCAAAAGTACAAATTTAAACGCATAGAATCAATCCATACCTTAAACTTTGAACCTCATTTTTTTGCGATAAACACAACACGGATGAAGAAAAAGTTTGCCATTCAAAAATTATATCCTAATTTTGCAAAACATTTATAAAAAACAAACATTACGCAAACCCTTCAATATGAATTAAAAACCGCTCTCGACCGTTTTTTGACGGAACAGTTTGAAAAATTTCCGCGCGAAGACCTGTTGAAAATAGACCTGCATTGCCACGACTACAACAGCGACGAACCCGACGAACTCATCGGTCGCATCCTGAACGTTCCCGAAACATGGATACCTTCGGAAAAGGTCATCGAGGAACTGCAATCCAACGGTTGCGAGGCGCTGACCATCACCAACCACAACAACGCCCGCTCGTGCTACGAACTGCAGGAAAAAGGCGTGGACGCGCTCACCGCCGCCGAGTTCAGTTGCCGGGTACCCGATTTCAACATCGGTATCCACGTGCTGACGTTTGGTTTTACGCCCGAACAGGAAAAACGGCTGGAAAAACTTCGCAAAAATGTTTATGCCTTTCAGGAATATGCCTGCGAAAACGATATTCCCACGATTTGGGCGCACCCGCTCTACCACTACGCTTCGGACAGGATGCCGCCCATGGAATTTTTCGAGAAAATGCTCCTGATTTTCGAGCGTTTCGAGATGCTCAACGGACAGCGCGACACGTGGCAAAACATGCTGGTGCAGGAATGGATCAGCGGCGTTACGCCCGACAAAATAGTGCAACTGGCGGAAAAACACGGTATTGACGTCAAACGCTATTGCCGCAATCCGTATAAAAAATCGCTTTCGGGCGGCTCGGACAGTCACATGGGTTTCTTTGCCGGACTGACCGGAACGTATCTTTACATCCCCGGTTTGCCGGAACGGTTGAAAACAGAAAGCCGGTCGCAACTGGCGCTTGAAGCCATCCGTCGCGGCGACATGATTCCCTACGGCTCGCATCAGAACTCGGAAAAACTCACCATCGCCTTTCTGGATTACGTGTGCCAGATTGCCCTGAATTACAAAGACCCCGGACTGTTGCGCATTTTGCTGCACAAGGGAGAACCTGCCGACAAAATCATCTCGATGCTTGCATCCAACGCCTTTGCCGAGGTGCAGCGGCACGGCGTTACGATGTCGTTTATCAACACTTTCCACAACTGTTTGCTGGGGGAATCGCCTTCGTTTCTGAAGAAATTGATTGTGTCGTCGGCATACAAGCCGGTGTTCGACGAGGTGGTGAAAATGGCGAAGGAACATCAAAGCGGAAAAGGACTTTTAGCCGATGAATACTACCGTTCCATACAATCCATCAACCGTCATCTGAACGGATTGCTGTTTTCACGGTTGGACAAAAAAATATCCGCGGCGAAATGGAACAAATCCATGAATGCCGCCGACCTGGAAAAATTCATCGCGCAACTGGAACTGCCAAGCAGCATACGGGCTTACACCGAAAAAAGCGGGAAAAAACGCAACGGAATCGACCTTGAAGAATTTCTTGACGGACTTTCGTTTCCGTTCCTGGCGTCGGTACTGTTGCTGTCGGCGCATTTTACCAGCGCCAAGGTGATGTTCAACACCCGTCCGTTTTTGAAAGATTTTTCGGCGCAACTCGGAAAATACCATCATCCCGAACGCGCGCTCTGGCTGACGGACACTTTTGAAGACAACAACGGCGTGTCGGCAGCCCTGCAGGCGATGCACCGCGAAATCAAACGCCGCGATCTTCCCATTGACCTGCTGGTGTGCAGTGATACGCTTGAAAGCGATGATCATCTGATCGTTGTGAAACCCGTTTTCGAGTTTCGCATTCCGATGTACCCCGACCAGCCGTTGCGGATACCCAATTTTGTGGAACTTCACGACCTGTTCCACGAGCGGGAATACGACCGCGTGATTTGCTCCACCGAAGGCGTGATGGGCGCCATGGGACTGTATCTGAAACACGCCTACTCGGTTGAGGCAAGCTTTTTCATCCATACGGACTGGGTGATGTTCAGCCGGAAAAAATTGAATTTCGACCGGCACAACCAAAGCCGTGTCCGTCGTTTTCTGCGGATGTACTACGGCGCTTTCGACCGCGTGTTCGTGCTCAATTCCGACCATCGCAAATGGCTCACCGGCAGCGATATGAATTTTGCCGAAGACAGGGTTTTTCTCGCCGCGCTGCCGGAGAGTTTTAGAAAAGCCGCTGTCGAACAGGCAGAAAACGATGAGGCGGACAGAATTTTGGAACAGTTTGTGAAAGATTTGGGATTGAAGGCGTAAAAACCTGCTATTCACCACTATCACAGCGTCCACCCGGAAGGATACGGTTATTCGCAGGCAGGATTGTATTTTGTAACGAGATGCCGCTTTGCCAACCCAATCTCATTCCTCCAGCGCTTGCAGGTCGTTCAGACTTTGGCGCAGGTTATTGACATGTTTGTCGTAGATTTTATAGAGAAATACAACCGAAAGAATCGCTGCAATCACTATAAAAGCAAGATATATCCAAAGTTCAAACCGGATTTTGTTGATGGCATACAACACGAATACGAATATAAAGACAAAAGGAAGGATGAAATAATAACTCACTAACTTTTCCGTTTTGACGAGGTATTTAAATTTTTCAGCATATATCATACTTTCTTTCAGCGGTTTATTCAAATTAATTTTACCCAGGATTCTTATTTTACAGGTATCCCACGTAATAGATAATACCAATATTATCAGCATACAAATAAGAAATAAATGCGTATAAATCAACAAGTTTTTCATAAAAAAAACGTTTATTGTTACGGGAATAAACAAAACTGCCAAAATCAAAGAAATCCATTCAAAATTCAATAACTTTTCCTTGGATGTTCTTAGTTTTGAATCTATTATTTCTTTGAATAACAA
Organism: Tannerella sp.; assembly: GCA_031277235.1. Taxonomy (GTDB): domain Bacteria; phylum Bacteroidota; class Bacteroidia; order Bacteroidales; family Tannerellaceae; genus Tannerella. The sequence goes on along the minus strand of JAITMT010000232.1, from coordinate 129 downwards.
TCTATTAAATTTACTGTTTTCGGGATTGTTCGTTTTATCCCACGCCTGTTTCAATGCTTCCAATTCCATGATTTTTAATTTTTATAAGTTTGACATATTGACTAATTTTTCTTTTATCCGTTTCAATTT
>JAITMT010000199.1 GCA_031277235.1 Tannerella sp. | reverse complement strand
CGTCGGACCGCAGACGTACATCCCCACGTGCGGCGCATGCAACGGCACAAATTCCTCCTTTTTTCTCGTTAAAGTGTTGTATATTGTCAATTTCATGCTGCAAAGATAATTATTCTTCTTCTGACCGTCAAACAACACCGTTTATTTTTTTAACGGAGCGACTTTATTTGGCACAAGGAGTACGAAGTTTTTTCACAAAGAACACCATAATTTGCAGAATGAATATTATTTCAACAGAAATGCAGGTGTTATGCGCAAATATATGCCTAAGGAATAGTTGCGGTTGTTCTCAAATTCAAAATAACGTTTTGTATCGGTTTCGGGAGCATAAAGATAGCCGGTCAGGAAATAAAAAATGTCTCCGTTGACGCCCAAATCGAAGCCTTTGCCTATCGGATAGACGTATTGGGCAAGCAGATGCAGCATGGATTGATGTTCAAAATACATTCCCGCGTTTTTGAAGGACAGACTGCCGTAAAACGGATTACCGTACATGGAGATGAAATCGTCTGATTTCCAGTAAGATGTCGATATATTAAAGTTTTTCAGTTGAAAAGCGAGTTTGCCGTAATACCCCCTTCCGCCGGTAACGGGAATATCGGAATCCTCCGGATTCTTATTGAACGTTAAATCCGCTTCCAAAGTAATGTTTTTCAATATTTTATGATTGATATTGTATCGGACGCCCGCGCCAATGGAGGAGTTCATCGTCGTGAAAACGCCGCCCATCGTATCTATCTCTCCACCACGGTGTTGAATCAGATTTTGAAGGGGGAAATAGACGTGAAAACTGGAATTTTCATCGTTCGCCTTGATTTTTGCCGAAATTCCGTAAAGAAACGATTCGTGGTGCGTGTCATTTTTGAAAATAAAACTTTGCCAGTCTAACCACATGTCAAAATCCAGAAATCGCGAATTGAACAGCAATTGCGTTCCGGTTTCGGGGTCGGAAGACAAGTTCAATTCAGGGTTGTACAGCGGTTCTATCAAGCCGTGATTTGTGCCGCCGTAGATGTTTCCCATCACGAAATTCAGTTTGCGGGAAACGGCGATGTTGGCTCTCAAAACCGGCAACACGTGCACATTGTGCGCATTTTCTTTTCCGTTCCAGGTGGCAAGTCCCCGGTAAGCATAAGCGGGATAACGGTTTGTGCCCCAGAACCATAACGAATGCGCGCCCGCTTCCAGCCGGAGATTGGGCAGAGGCTGATAAGCCGCTTTCAGTTGCAGCCAAAAGCCGGGCAGGGTGTAACCCTCCTGAAAACTCGAATTGAACTCGTTGTCCTTAAAGAAAGTCAGATTGTCAATTTCCACCGCCAATTCGCCTTGCCGGGCAGCGTCAACGGTAGGGTCGGACGAGAACAAACTGTCTATGGTTTGACAATTAACTGCTTCATTGCCAAACAAAAAGAAAAGCGCACAAACGATGATCAAACGCATTTCATTCCTTTTTCTGTTTCCCGACTTAAAAATCATCCGTTTTTCGTGAAAAAGCCTGCAAACTTATAAAAAACATTTCTGATTTACGCTATTTTTCGGAAAAAATATCGTTTATGTTGTAAAACACCTCACGAAAGTTTTAAATTATCAAAAGAAGCAGTACTTTTACGCCGATTTAATATAAATTATATGAAGAACGAACATACATTTTCCGGACTTTTATTCTCTGACTTTGAGGCTATTATAGATGGAAAAGAGACTACTTTACGTACCATAAAAAACGAAAAAGGTGTTGAAATTGCTGTAACGAATTACGGCGCAAAAGTCGTGTCCCTGATAACGCCCGACCGTGACGGAAAAATGGTTGACGTCGTAACGGGACATGCTTCCATCACCGAATATCTGAAATCGGAAGAACCTTATTTCGGCGCCATCTGCGGTCGCTACGGCAATCGCATCGCCAAGGGACAGTTTACGCTGGACGGAATCGTTTACGACAAACTCGCCCGCAACAACGGACCGAACAATCTGCACGGCGGAATCAAAGGTTTCAATGCGGTGGTCTGGGATATGAAACAGCCGGATAATCAGACGCTTGAACTGACCTATACGTCGCAGGACGGCGAAGAAGGTTTTCCCGGAAATTTGAAGGTTACCCTGCATTATCACATTTCCGACGACAATGATTTCGTCATTAAATACAGCGCGGAAACCGACAAGCCGACCGTGCTGAATCTGACGAATCACTCGTATTTCAACCTGTCGGGAGCGGGCGATCCGTATATCGGCGACCATCTTTTACAAATCAATGCCGACAAGTATCTACCTACAGACCAGACGAGTATCCCTTACGGCGCGCCGGCGAAAGTCGAAGGTACGCCTCTGGATTTCCGCACGGAGCATGCTATCGGCGAGCGTATTAACGACGATTTCGAGCAACTTCATTTCGGAAAGGGTTACGACCATACTTTCATCCTTAGAGACACCCGGATAGACAGCGATTTGTGCGATTGCGCCCGCGCGGTTTCGCCCAAAACCGGTATTGTGATGAACGTTTATACTACGGAACCGGGCGTACAACTATACACGGGCAACTGGATGACGGGCAATTTTACGGCAAAAAACGGACAACGCTACCCCCAACACTCGGCATTCTGTCTCGAAACGCAGCATTTCCCCGACAGTCCCAACAAGCCGGAGTATCCCTCCACCGTTTTGCGACCGGGCGAAAAGTTCAACAGTTCAACGATTTATAAATTTTCAACAGAATAATTAATTTACTTAATCTTAAAATATTTATGGAACAGAAAAAGCAGAATGGCAATATAGTCGCCATTATTATGATGATTCTCCTTTTTGGGATGATTTCATTTGTTACAAATCTTGCAGCCCCCATGGGGATTGTGTTAAAAAATCAGTTCGGCGTCTCCAACTCCTTGGGGATGTTGGGAAATTTCATGAATTTTTTGGCTTATGCCGTGATGGGAATGCCTTCCGGAATGCTTTTGCAGCGGATAGGGTATAAAAAAACGGCTTTGCTGGCAATTCTGATTGGTTTTGTAGGCGTTGGCATACAGGTATTGTCGGGCGTTGCCGGAAGTTTTTACGTTTACCTTTTGGGTGCGTTCATTGCCGGTTTCTCGATGTGTATGCTGAATGCAGTCGTCAATCCGATGTTGAATACGCTCGGCGGCGGCGGCAAAAAAGGCAATTCTTTGATTCAGGTCGGCGGATCGTTCAACTCGCTGATGGGAACGTTAGTGCCGCTGTTGGTGGGACTTTTGGTAGGAAACGTTACCAAGGCTTCCATTCCCGACGTTTATCCGGTCATGTTCATCGCGATGGGTATTTTCGCACTCGTAGGCATTGTGCTTTATTTGGTTGTTATTCCCGAACCGGAATCAACGATTAACCGCGTTGCCAAAGGCGAGAAGTCGCTTCACAGTCCGTGGGCGTTCCGGCATTTTGTACTGGGCGCTATCGCCATTTTCGTCTATGTCGGCGTAGAGGTTGGAATACCGGGTACATACAATTTATACATGACGTCGCTGACAAGCGCCGAAGCCCAATCTACGATTGCCGAATATCAGAAGCAGCAATCGGATGCATCCTATCTGGATCAATTGAAAGCCCAAGATGCAGCCAACGTGAATAATAAGGAATATTCGTCAAAAATAATCAGCGCCAATACCAATGAAAGCGCCCAGAAAATTGTGGATGGAAAAACGCAGCCGGGCTTGGGAATCGCAACCGGTGTAGCCGGAGGAATTGTGGGATTTTATTGGCTGTTGATGTTGATAGGACGATTGATAGGAGCATCCATAGGCGGTAAAGTATCCAGTAAATCAATGCTTACGGTTGTCTCTGCTGTTGGCATTCTGCTGGTGGTCGCCGCCATATTTTCGAATATAGGAACTACGGTAAAAATGCCTGCTTTCGATACGAGCGGCGGAACGCTGGCGGTAGGTATGCCCGAAGTTCCGATTGCGTTCCTGTTCCTCGCTCTGGTAGGCTTTTGCACTTCCGTCATGTGGGGCGGCATTTTCAATCTTGCCGTTGAAGGACTGGGCAAATATGTGGCTCAGGCTTCAGGAATCTTTATGATGCTGGTTGTCGGAGGCGGAATACTTCCCCTGGTACAGAACTGGGTAGCAGACATCAGCGGATTCATGCCGAGTTACTGGATCATCGTGGCGGGTCTGGCTTATCTGCTTTTCTACGCCATAGTCGGCAGCAAAAACGTGAACAAAGACATACCCGTTTAATTATCAATTGTCAATTATCAATTAAGAAAAAATATGGAATTGGAATTTGTAAGAAGCCGTTTTATCAAGCATTTTGACGGCAGCACCGGACAGGTTTACGCCTCTCCCGGACGGATTAACCTCATTGGAGAACACACCGACTATAACGGCGGTTTCGTTTTCCCCGGTGCGATAGACAAGGGAATGGTGGCAGAGTTGAAAATCAACGGAACGGACAAAGTTCGCGCGTATTCGATTGATATGAAGGACTATGTCGAATTTGGTCTGAATGAAGAAGATGCGCCGCGTACCAGTTGGGCGCGCTATATCTTTGGCGTTTGTCGCGAAATTATCAAACGCGGCGGCAAGATAGCAGGCTTCAACACGGCATTTGCCGGTGACGTGCCGCTTGGAGCGGGCATGTCGTCGTCGGCTGCGCTCGAAAGCACGTATGCCTTCGCGCTCAACGACATGTTCAATCTCGGAATTGACAAGTTTGAACTGGCGAAAATCGGTCAGGCAACCGAACATAACTACTGCGGCGTGATGTGCGGCATCATGGACCAGTTTGCCTCCATGTTTGGCAAAGCCGGCAGCCTGATTCGCCTCGATTGCCGTTCGCTCGAATATGAATATTATCCGTTCGACCCGAAAGGTTACAAACTTGTACTCCTGGATACGCTGGTGAAACACGAACTTGCCTCTTCCGCCTACAACAAACGCCGCGAATCGTGCGAAAATGTCGCCAAAACCATTGGCGTCGAGTATCTTCGCGACGCTTCGCTCGAACAGTTGAAAGCCGTAAAGGACAAGGTAAGCGAAGAAGATTACATGCGCGCCGAATATGTGATTGAAGAAATCCAACGGGTCATTGACGTGTGCGCGGCGCTGGAAGCCGGTTATTATGAAACGGTTGGACAGAAAATGTATGAAACGCACCACGGCATGAGCAAACTCTATGAAGTAAGTTGCGAGGAACTTGATTATCTCAACGATGTGGCTAAGGAACAGGGTGTTACCGGTTCGCGCGTCATGGGCGGCGGTTTCGGCGGCTGTACCATCAACCTCGTCAAGGACGAACTCTACGACAGTTTCATCGAAAAAGCCAAAGAGGGCTACCGGGAAAAATACGGCAAATATCCGAAAGTCTATGACGTAGTCATCAGCGACGGAGCAAGAAGAATAGATTAAGAAAGCATTCAGCTAATTCTTTTTCTGTTGCACAGATTTTCATAACTTGGGGCTGTAACTCCTGTGAAAACAGGAAAGTGCAGCCTTTTTTATTGTTTTGTGTTCTTATTGAAAAAACTTCGTTTCCTTTGTGGCAAAGATTTTTTTCAGAAAACCATATCGCACAACTTTTATTCCTTCAGCATTTTCAAGACAAGAAACGTATTCCCCTCAATATCAGCGTCTAAAATATTTCCATCCTGCAATTTGAAAGCCGACGTTACCGGTTTGATAAGTTCCGAATTGTCCAGCGTATTTTCGGCATCCCTGTCGGCATTTAACGTGATGGTTTCCAACGGTGTCAGTTTTTCTTTCTTTTTCAATCCCTTAAAATTGAATAAGATACGTTGAGGCGTATCGGAAGTATTCACGATTTTCAGGATAACGGATTTTTCGTTTTGATCCCACGCGGCACTGGCGAAAAGTCCGTTTTGCCCCGCCGCTCCGGTTACGGGTTTTCCGTCCATGGTAAGATTTAACACATTGGTACCCTTGTTATTACCGTATAAATATTGTACCCAGTAACTTGACGATTTCATAACGCGCAGATTGTCAAACCATATCAAATCTGGTCGCCACTGCCAGCCCTCGATGTGCGCCAGAAGCGGAGCGTAAGTCGCCATGTAAACAACGTCCGCATTGCGTTCCAGCCCTGTCATAAAGGCAGCTTCGAGCAGTGACGCATGAAAATGATTGTATTTTTTGCCTCTTCCGTGGCAAGCATATTCGCCTGCAAAAACCTTGGGACCCTTGCGGTCATATTGGTCATACCGCGCTCCCTGAGCAAGAAACCACGATTCGGGACGGTAAAAATGCTCATCAACCAAATCCACTTTCAGTTGTCTCATTTCTTTCCACAGATAATCAAACTGTTCGCCTTCCGAACCGGGACCCGAACTGCCTATAATATTGATATTCGGATATTTACCGTGTATCGCCTTGATAAAGGGCGCGAGATGTTCGGGATATTCCTCGCCCCACTGTTCGTTTCCAATGGCTAAATATTTAAGATTGAAAGGTTTGGGATGTCCCATGTCGGCACGTAATTTGCCCCATTTCGTCGAAACGTCGCCGTTGGCAAATTCAATCAAATCAAGTGCATCCTGAATGTAAGGCGCTAATTCCAAGACAGGTACGTGTGCACTCGGATCGTCGTTCTGAAACTGGCACGCCAATCCGCAACTTAACACGGGAAGCGGCTCGGCGTCAATATCTTCGGACAGGCGGAAAAACTCGTAGAATCCCAATCCGTAAGTCTGGAAATAGTCCGGGAAAAAGCGATGCGGAAACGTGTAATGCCAGCGATTCTCGTTCAACGGGCGGTTTTCGACCGGTCCGACCGTTTTTTTCCAGTCGTAGCGCGTATCCAAGTCCGTCCCTTCGACGATGCAGCCGCCCGGAAACCGGAAAACGCCCGGCTTGATGGCTGCCAGCGCTTCAACGAGGTCTCTGCGCAAACCGTTTTCCTGCCCTTTCCATACATCCACGGGGAACAGTGAAACATGCTCTAAATCAACCGTTTCACGGGAAGTCAGGAATATCCTCAAGTGCGCCTTGGCTTCGGTGCGGGGCGATTCCAAAACAACTTCGTATTTTTTCCATTCTTTGGAATTGATTACCAATTCTTTGGATGTAAAAACCTGTGTTTCTTCCTGCGTATCGTTTTTGATAAGTTCAACGCGCATCTTACTCTCCTGACCGTCAGGCACTCGCGCCCATACGGAGAATCGATATGCCGCTTTTTCCTTCACGCCGATTCCGAAAAATCCTTCATTTTCGAGACCGGTATGCTTGTGCGGATGTCCCGGATATTTTAACCTGACATAGTGAGGATTACGTTCAAAAGGACTACCTTCCAAAACGGAAACATTTCCGAAAATACGCCAGCCCATCAGCCGGTCGGGAAACTCAAACGACCGATTTTTAACGAGTTCCGCATACAATCCTCCGTCTGCTCCGTAGTTAATATCCTCAAAGAAAAGCCCGTACATCGTAGATTGAATCGGCGCTCCGATTTTGGATACGTCGATATCCAACCTGTTCTGTGCATGGATATTGCTTGCTATCAGCCATATCCATAACCATTTACCTGTTACATTAATAATTTTATACATCATTATATGGTTTAATTGTTTGCCTGAAATAAAGTGTAAAAGTAACACTTTATTTCAGGACAGAAAGCGAAAAAAACATGTTTTGCAACATAAAAGAATGATTTGGAGATATTTTATGTTGAAGAACATAAAATTTTCAAATGGCAATTAAAAAATAAGTGTTAATTTTACACTCAAAATTTGGAGAATATCATGTTGGAATCGTTAAAGGAAGAAGTATTTCATGCTAATATAGAGTTAGTTAAACACGGATTGGTCATTTTCACCTGGGGCAATGTCTCTGCCATTGACAGGGAGTGTGAACTGGTAGTCATCAAACCGAGCGGCGTTTCGTATGAAACGATGAAGCCCGAAGATATGGTTGTCGTCAATCTCGACGGAAAAGTGGTGGACGGACGATACAAACCCTCGTCCGATACGCCTACGCATATCATTCTGTATAAGCATTTTACGGAAACCGGCAGCATTGTTCATACGCATTCCACCTACGCTACAGCATGGGCGCAGGCAGGCAAGGATATTCCCAACATCGGCACGACGCATTCCGATTATTTTTACGATGCGATTCCCTGTACGGCGGATATGACTGAAAATGAGGTGAATGGAGCGTATGAACTCGAAACGGGAAATGTGATTGTCCGGCGTTTCAAGGACTTGAATCCTGTGCATACGCCCGGCGTACTGGTCAAAAATCACGGTCCGTTTGCATGGGGAAAAGATGCGCACGAAGCCGTACACAATGCCGTTGTTCTGGAACAAGTTGCCAAAATGGCTTTTTTTTCCCATTCGATTAATCCCGATTTAACTATGAATGAGGCGCTTATCAAGAAGCATTTTTCCCGGAAACACGGACAGAATGCTTATTATGGGCAAGGAAAGTAAAATTTATAAACAATATAAAAAACAATAGATTATGAATTACAACAATTTAGAAGTCCGGTTCATTACCGGCGCACAGTTATTATACGGTGGCGACGCCGTAGTCGCAGTAGATGCTCATTCCAATGAGATAGTCAAGGGGTTGAACGACGCCGGAACATTGCCGGTCAAGGTCGTGTACAAGGGAACCGTCAATTCGGCGGAGGAAATTTCGCAGGCGTTTGCCGACGCCAACAACGACGGGAATTGCATCGGCGTCATCACCTGGATGCACACATTTTCACCTGCTAAAATGTGGATACACGGCTTGAAAAATTACAAAAAGCCGCTGCTGCACTTGCATACGCAGTACAACGAAACCATTCCGTGGAGCGAAATAGACATGGATTTCATGAACTTGAACCAATCCGCGCACGGCGACCGTGAATTTGGATTTATTACCAGCCGGTTACGCAAGCCGCGCAAGGTCGTGGTCGGTTATTGGAAAGACCCGACGACTCAGGCGAAAATTGCCGTCTGGATGCGTGTTTGCGCCGCCTGGGCAGATTCGCAAAACATGCAAATCATCCGTTTCGGCGACAACATGAACAACGTAGCCGTAACCGACGGTGATAAGGTCGAAGCCGAAATCCGTCTGGGCTACCATGTGGACAACGCTCCGATTGCAACGTTGGTTCCTTATATAGAGGCTGTTACGGAATCTGAAATTGACGCGCTGGTTGCCGAATATGAACAACTCTACGACTTTGCCGCAGACTGCAAAAAGGGCGTGGAAAAGCATCAATTCGTCCGCGACGCCGCCGCACAGGAAATCGGATTGCGCCGCTTTTTGGAAGAAAATGGAGCGAAAGCCTTCACTACGAGTTTCGATGAACTGGAAGGCATGAAACAGTTGATGGGATTGGCTTCCCAACGCTTGATGGCGGAAGGCTACGGCTTTGGCGCCGAAGGCGATTGGAAAACCGCCGCATTGGTTCGCTCGATGTGGGTGATGGGACGCGGTTTGCCCGGCGGACAATCTTTCCTCGAAGACTACACCTTGAATTTCGACGGCGAAAACAGTACAATTCTTCAGGCGCACATGCTTGAAATCAATCCGGAGATTGCCGGCAAGAAACCGCGCATCGAAGTGCATTTCCTCGGCATCGGCGATGCAAGGACTTGCGCCCGTCTGGTTTTCCAGGGACATCCGGGCAAGGGAATTGCCGCAACCATCGTGGATATGGGCAACCGTTTCCGGATGATAGTCAACGAAGTAGAAGTCGTCGAACCGCAACCGCTTCCGAAATTGCCCGTTGCCTGCGCTTTGTGGAAACCGATGCCCAATTTTGAAATCGGCGCCGGCGCCTGGATTCTTGCGGGAGGTACGCACCATTCTGCTTTTTCCTATCCGCTGACCGTCGAGCATATCGAAGATTATGCCGAGATTGCCGATATGGAGTTGCTGGTCATTGACAAGGATACGACCATCCGTGGTTTCAGGCAGAATATTCGCAACAATGAAATGTATTATTTGTTGAATCGGGCGTTGCAGTAAAGTATGAGTAACGGAAACGAAGGCGAAATAATTCTATATCAACCTGATGAAGCTATTCAATTGGAAGTGAGAATTGAAGATGAAACCGTTTGGCTTACTCAAAATCAGATGGTTCAATTGTTTCAGCGTGATGTATCCGTCATCTCACGTCATATCAGTCATATCTTTAACGAAGGAGAATTGGATAGAAAAAGCAATTTGCATTTTTTGCAAATTGCTTTTTCCGATAAACCTGTTATTATTTACAGCCTTGACGTTATAATTTCGGTGGGTTATCGGATAAAATCACAACGTGGCACGCAGTTTCGTATTTGGGCTAATCGTATTTTAAAAGATTATCTACTGAAAGGTTACGTTGTGAATCAGCGAATTAACCGATTAGAGCGTAAAATTGTTGAACACGATCAGAAATTTGATTTATTGATAAAAACAAACCTTCATCCAAAAGAAGGAATTTTCTATGATGGACAAATCTTTGATGCTTACATTTTTGTAGCCGACTTGGTAAAATTAGCAAAGGAATCCATTGTTTTAATAGATAATTATATAGATGAAACGGTTCTGCTTTTGTTATCGAAGCGACAGACAAAAGTCAGCGCCGAAATCTATACGGGGAAAATTTCCGCACAACTTCGTTTGGATTTAACTAAGCATAATGCACAATACAAAGCAATACAAATCAGAGAATCAAACATTTTTCATGATCGCTTTCTGTTTATTGATCATGCAGTGTATCACATCGGATCATCACTCAAAGATTTAGGAAAAAAATTATTTGCATTTTCGAAAATGGAAATGAAAGATACGGAAATTTTAAAATTAATCAAAAGCAATCGTAAACACCAGTAAACAAATGACAAAAGTAATCATTTCAACAATAATTCCCGTATTGCTTCTCACCGTAAGTTGCACGGAAAAGAAACAAACGCAGGAAACCGCTACGATAACAATTTCGGGGCAAATAACTGATTTTGACGGAAATCCGATTGACAGTTGCATAATACAACTCAAGGATAGAAATTTCAATTCAGCGTACGAAACGTATTCAGACAAAACAGGATACTATACATTGAAAAATGTTGAGACAGGACATTATTTAGGGATGTACGCCTTGCGTGAAAAAGAATATCCGCGAGAAAATGCCGTTCCCGAAGAAGATATGCGATTGGAATTTTGGGCATGGAATGTGATTGCCGACAGTGATTTAATCATTAATCCACGCTATCAAAAACTGGAACTTTA
>JAITMT010000083.1 GCA_031277235.1 Tannerella sp. | reverse complement strand
CCTTACTTCATTCGTTGTCATGATTTGTCCGTTTTCATCCAAACAGTAAGCCAAAGGCGATAGACGATATTCTTTTCCATTAAAATTAAAGGAAACATCACGCATCGGAAACAGCATTTTGTTTTCCAAAACCGTAACCAAATTTTCAGACAATCCTTCAAACGGCGTAAAAAATAATTTGGCATCTTCGTGGTTGGATTTGATGATCATCACGTCTTCGCCTGCACATTCATCACGTCCATAAGTGATTTTCAATTCGGCTTTACCAATTTTCCAGTCATTGGTTTTGGAATCTTTATAGAGTTCATACCATTCTTTATCCTTTACATTTTTCGGATAGCCCGTACTTTCTTTGCGATATTGTGTAGGCAAAAGGATTTCTACATTTGCAGGAAACGGGATTGGAACAGTGGCAACCTTCGTCGTGTCAGTTTTTGCAACTGAAACCGTATCGGTTGCTTGCCCACTATTCTTATCTTTCGTTCCGTTCCGGCAGGACGATAATCCTATGGCTAAGCAACAGAGTGAAATGGCGGTTATTAATTTATTTGCTTTCATAATCCGTGTACCTTATTTATTTTTATCGATTTTAAAACGATAATTGCCGGAAACATACTGTTCAGCGCTTTTGTTCCACACTTTGAAATCAGTCTGATAAACTTCATAAACAGCAGAGGCTTCCGGTATTCCCATTTTTAACGAAATAATCTGTGCATCTTCTTCGGAAAGTCCGGTGCTGCCTGCAAAAAGGTCTTCTCCTTCTAATGGTATCGGTCGGCTGGCATCGTGTACCTGTTCCATCGCACCAACCTGTACTTTTCCGTTTTCTGCTTTCCAGCCCGATATTTTTAGCACCAGTTTAAATTTTTCATCCGGTTTCAGCGTATTCTCGTCTGAAACCAATTCGCCGCTTTCCAGCATCAGAAAAGCACTTTCTACTTTCAATCCGCCAAAATCTTCGACTGTGATTCCATTGCGGATTTTTTCTTTGCTTTGGCTGACTTCTTTCAGATTGTCTGCCGTTGCATTGCCCGAACTCACACTAAAGTTGCAGGCATACATACCAAATATTCCCAAAAGCATTACCGCTTTTAAAAATGTCGTGATTTTAAATCTCTTTTTCATGTCTGTTTCTTTTAAATCTGTTATAAAATTTTTTTCACTTCCAATATTACCGGTGTATAGTGGTGTCCGTTTATTGCCGGTTGAAAAACGCCTTCGATTTTTATTTTTTTGCCCTCGTATTTTTTGAGATCCATTTTTTTGTCCAAACTATAAGTTTGTATTAAATCAAGGTCTTTCACGGTTTGATCTGCCGTTTCCGGATCTTCATCAGGATTGCCATACACAGATATAGCCTTATCGGTTTTTAAAACATATACCCAAACTTTTTCGTCTTTTTCGGGTGTTTCGCCATAATTCGGTGCACCGTAAAATTGTTTTTTGGTGAGTGTTCCGCTTATAACTGAAATTTCAGGTTCATAGCGGTAAACACCGGGGCGAGTTTTCAGTATTTCGTTTTCGGCAGCCGTTGTAAAATCTATTTTGCCGATTTGTTCTGCCGTAATTTTTTTTCTTTCTTTTACATTTTCAACACCGTGATTTTTGGTAATGGAAGTATATCGCTTAAATACATAATTTCCGTTTTTTGATTTTTCAAACTGAATCGAAACATCAGATAAGGCACTTCCGCTACCCACGGAATAATCCACCGACAAAATATTTCCGGACAATGAAGGATAATTTCCACCCGAAACGCCCAACATTCCTTTACCCATCAATAAACCATTGTTTTCTGCAATTTTTGTGAGCTTGCCTTTTTCATTGTGTAGCAAAACAAGCGTTTCAAAATCGTCCGGTTCGTTGGAAATTAATTCCATTAAAATATCGCCGGAAGTTTGTTTCAAACCGTCTCCGGAAGTATCCTCAAGCGTATATCCTTTCGGAATAAAAGGTTTTAATTGCTTTTCGCTGATTTGGGCATTGGCGGTGATAATGCCGCAACACAAAAGAAACAGAGATGAGATGGTTGTTTTCATTTTTTAAAATTTTTGTTTTGCCCGATCGGGATTTCTGTCAAAACAGATATTCGTACTGTCTTTCGGGTCATATTTTACGGCTACATTTTGTCCGGGCTGAATTTTCGGAAAGTCAATAATCGGTACCATTTCCTTAAAGGTTACAGACCACGACCTGCCATCATCGGTAACAATTTGGGCATCAATAATGACCTGATAATATTCGGTTACTCCATAAGTAATTTTTTTGTTTCCTTGCCGTGATTGCTTGATTTGCGCAATCGCAGGAATTCCGTCCTTAATGTCTTTATCCACCTCGCAAGAGCCGAGCAATATGAGTGCAAGCATCAGAACTAATGCCTTTGACGTTTTTTGTATCGTAGATTTTATGTCCATATTGTTTTTAGTATCTGTTTAAAATTTCACCTGTTCAAATTTATTTCGATCGCTTAATCCTGTACCGGTTCCCAATTGTCCTGAACCGTTGCTGCCCGTACTCCAAACTGTGCCGTCTTTTTTTACCGCTATGGAATGGTAATATCCCGCGCTTATTGTTGCTACATTGTCCATAACCGGCTCAAAATGTCCCTGATTACCGGCAGTACTGTTGCCCAGTTGCCCCGAATCATTCAATCCGGCAACCCAAAGTGTTCCGTCTTTTTTGAGTGCTAACGTATGTCCGTAACCTGCTTTGGCTTCTTTCACGTCGTTAAGGATTTGCTTAGGCGTTTTAACGGCAGTTGTATTGTTGTCGCCCATCTGTCCGGCACCATCAAAGCCAACGCCCCAAAGACTGCCATCGGATTTTAAAAACAGGGAGAACTGGTTTCCGGCACTCATCTGAATGACGTTGGAAGTAATTTTTACCGGTGTGCTTTTGTGCGCGTCCGTTCCGTCGCCCAATTGATAAGCCATATTATTGCCACAACTCCAAAGCGTTCCATCGGTTTTGAGGATAAGCGTATGTGCCGCACCTGCAACAACTGATTGTACCTCATCCATAACCTTTACGGGTGTATATTGGTATTCGGTATTGCCATTGCCCAATTGCCCGAATACGTTGTTGCCCATTGCCCACAAGGTGTTATCGCTTTTTACAAAAAAACTGAAATTCTTTCCGGTGGCAACAGCAATGACGTTATCGGCTATTTTCTCCGGGCTGCTTAAATTGGTTGTGTTTCCCGTACCTAATTGTCCGAAATCATTCTCGCCGACTACCCACAAGGTTTTGTCGGTTTTCAGGATCAGCGTATGATACTCTCCCGAAGCGATGTTGCTCACATTATCCATCGTTTTTACGGGTAGATATTGCGGAGATGTCTGACCGTAGGCAAGCTGGTTTCTACTATTGCTGCCACAGGCAAAGAGGTGATGATTTTCGTCTATAAAGAAAGAGGAAGCAAAGGATGCGGTGGTATTCATGATTTTTATATTTGATGTGGATGGATCCGGTTCGTTGTCTTTTGCCGAACAGGAATTGAAAAGAAGCCCCGTTGCAAGGAGCAAAATCATCGTTCCGAAAAATCTATATTTAAAGTTTGTTGTTGTCATTGATTTGTTCATGATATTATTTTTTTTGATTTAAAATTTGATTTTTCATTATCCTACTTTTTTTCTACCACAAAAATGGAGGAGATATAACCTTTGTCTGTCAGCTTTGTCAACTTGCCATCTTCCCATACATAGCAAGGAGCAATTTCTCCTGTATTGATTGCGGCATAGACTTTGTCGTTCCATCCATAGACTGATTCAACATTTGAGTATTCTGCCCCGTCATATAGGGTTGTACTGTTTTTCCATAATTTGGCAATATTTTTACTCCCGTTATTTTCGGTTCCCGCCGCATACACATCGTTGCCGGATACGAAAATGGAATAACAGTGTGCATCATTAGATTCGTCAGTCAGATTCACTACTTTACTATTTTTCATATACCTTGCAATCTTACCTTTATTTCCGCCTACATAGACATCGCTACCCGAAACAACAATGGATGTGATATTGTCTAATTCCGGTACATTGACCACCGTTGGTACTAAAGCGTTGGGGTTGATCCAATAAAACTGCGTACCACTACCGATATAGCCTGCTACATATACATCCGTACCTTTTACATAAATGCTATTTATTTCTCTGAATGTATTTTGTGGGGCCGTCCAATATAGTTTCCCATTCTTCCATATTTTACCCCGGTCTGTTACGCCTATTATTTCATATCCACCCACGTACACATCACTACCGGAAACAAAAACAGTATAAGCGTTTGCACTGTTCGTGCCGTCAGTCAGATTAGTTGCCACACCGTTTTTCCACAATTTGGCAATCCGTTTTCCGCCTTCTTTTAGTTCACTACCGGCAACATACACATCGTTTCCCGACACAGCCACAGAAAAGGATCCAGATTCATCTACGCCGTTTCCCAGCCTGGTCGCGACACCATTTTTCCATAGGGTGGCTACATGTTGCCCATCTACGACTTCGAACCCTGCCACATATACATCTGTCTGTTCTATTTTGGGGTTGGTGTCATCGTCCCTGTCTTTGGAACAGGAATTGAAAAGAAGCCCCGTTGCAAGGAGCAAAATTATCGTTCCGAAAAATCTGTTTTTAAAGTTTGTTGTTGTCATGTTTTTTAATTTTAATAATTTTTAAATATGAAAAAGATAATGACCTTTGATTTCCTGTTCGGGATACATTTTACTCCAGATGTGGAAATCGACCCGAAAAAAATCGACCAGTCGGTCTATATCATCAATGATTGCCGAGAGCGATATTTTTTGCACGGCTTGCAGCGATAAGGTGGCATAATCGGCAAACATATCGCCGGTTTGCAATACATATTGCCCTTCATCGGTACTAATGGTTTCGGTGGCGCCGATGCTGATCACATCGTTCATTCCTTTCCATCCCTGAATAATGAAGTGGATTTTTATTTTTTCGCCGATATTGATGATGTTGCCGTCCCGCACCAATGGTCCCGATGCGTATTGCAACCAAGCCTGTTCTACCACTAAGCCGCCTTCGGCTTGTACTTCTATTCCGTTTCTGATTTTAATGTTCATTTCGTTGATTTAATATTTGGTAAATTCGTGGTTATGATAAACGCTGTATTTGCCCGGCTGCTTACCAGTTCCTATTCCGTTCGCTGAAACACAAAGCTGCAATCTCCGGCGTATCCAGTTTTAAACTCGTTATCAGGGAAAGTTTGTGTTGTTATGTCTAAATCCGATATACTATATTTTTCAATAATAATATTTCCTGCGATTATGGGATAGGGTGCGATTGCACCATTTCGAGAATAATAATCATCGCTATTGTAAGAAATCATATATCTCTTATTTATCGTTAAAGGAAGCGGAGCATCCAAATTCTGTTTTATTTCCACATCTTTGGAAACGCTTGGAATGATGATGGTTCTCAAAACCGTTTTATTTTCTACATTCCAAATCGTAACTCTCATATTGGTTGCATTGTCGGGGATTTTAATCGTTACGGCATTTATTTTTCCGTTTACTTTTGGGATAAATGTAAGTCCTCGTTCTCTTAGATTAACATTGATGGCGGGAGGGAGGTTGCCAAAACCTGTTGCCGCCAAATAAGCCGCCAGCGGATTTTCTTCTGCGTACACTACCGGCGGTGTTTGCGGTGTGTCGTCGTCTTTGCTACAGCCGATAAAAAGGCTGCCAATCGTGCAGGCAATTAGTGCTGCTTTAAAAAATCTTTTCATTAGAATTAATTTTTTTGCAAAACTATTGAGGCTATAAATTTTAAAATAGGAAAAAAGGGACAAAATGAGGGCTTAGTGATTCTTTATAATAAAATCTTTTTCGGTCTTTTTGAGATAACCAAGCGGCGTTAATCCGGAAAAAGTTTTAAACTCGGAAATAAAATGCGAGCTGTCGTAGAAACCGAAATCCAGTGCAATGGAGGTAATGTTTTCGTCCACCAACATACTGTCCAATTTGTTTTTGGCGGCATTAAAGCGGACAATGCGGGCATATAGTTTTGGCGTAATTCCAAGGTTATGGACAATAGCCCGTTCTAACGTTTTGCGTGACGTACAGGTTTGATTCTGGAGGGTTTTTATATCAATATTCCCTTTCGTTTGCGTTATTAATTCCACGGCATGACGAGCAGAATCAATCCTACGGTCAACCGTTACGCTCTGATATTTTTTCAGCAGGAAATCTTCCAGTACGTTGATGGTACTTTCCAAAGAAGGCATGGATTGCATCTGGTCCCAGAGCAGTTCGAGTTCATTGCACCATATATCGTCCACATTAATGATTTCATTGGAAAGATGTTCCATATTGATACCTGTAATGCCGGCAATCCCCAAAGGTTTGAATTTAACGCCCAGGTAATCCACTCCGTTTGAAGTTGCAATACGGGGACATGTTCCCTGCCCGAAAAGATAAGCAGGCTTGTTCAGCATATAGGTTCTGTCAAGAAGCTCATGACACTCTTCCTGTTGCTTAAAAGTGAAACACAAAGCCTGCATCAGAGGCGTATAGAAGTACTGCTGCTCGGGTATTTCGCCGGGTTGGGTACAGACATACCAATAGTGGTCAACAATGTGACAAAGTGAAGGGGCAGGATGAAACACTCTGTAGATCATACAAACGTTTTCAAATTAGCATGCGGTAAATATAGTGATTTTTTGCAGTTGGAGGTTGGTTTTTTGCTGATTGGCTTGTCACGCTGAGCCTGTCGAAGTGCTGTCGAAACGCTGTCTGAACTCCCGATGAATCGGGACAAGTTATGATTTATGTGATTAATATGATTCTTATGATGACTGAAAATGTAAATTATTCTTTGGTATAGCCGGTTGGCGGGAGAAATGTACCTTCCGGCGGAGCGGTTTCGCTGAAAGAAGTGGCTTTTTGACGCACCTCACCGTTCACGGCTATGGCATCAAGAAAACGAAGTTTTTTCCAATAGCCGAGTTTTTTCTTTGATGCATCGGCATATACGGTACATGCTTTTCCGGCAATGGTTTCAGTACCTGTGGTATAGCCTTCGTCCAAAAAAAATGCTACATTTTCCATGTCAAAAACGTAGGGCGCAAAATACGTTTGTGCAAACCAAAGCTCTATGTCGCGATAGGTTTTCACGTTCATATCCGCCTGCCATGCTTTTTCCGCGTCTTCATCCAGAATATACACATTGCCGTCAAATTCTTCCCGCCATTGTTTGCCGTAGTTATCAAACCAAACGGTTATCGTCTTCGAGTTGGGAACGTCGTAAACTATTTTTCCCTGTTTCACCTCCAATAGCTCTGAGGTTGTTGGGTCGGAGTTGTTTCCGCCGCCGGTGTCTTTGCTGCAGCCGATAAAAAAGCTGCCAACGGTGCAGGCGATCATTCCTGCGAAAAATAACTTTTTCATATTTAGAAAATTAGGGTTCAAAATTATTTGGTAGAAATTGGATAAAATTGTACGAAAACGACAATTTTGAGGTTTTTTTGTTAAAAAATGGGGGATGTTGCTGGGGGCAAAAAATTTTTCACCCGTACTCAGGTTTGCGATTCATAGGGGCGCGATTTACCCTGCCTCTACGCCTGCCGGTAGTGTCTCTATTTTATTGATATTACTTTATAAATCACTGATATTCATAGAGTTGATTTAGAATAGAAATTTTTAATAATACTTTGAATATCAATATATTGTAAATTGTATCAATAGTATGCAGACACCGCCCAGATACAATATTCCTGGTA
>JAITMT010000368.1 GCA_031277235.1 Tannerella sp. | reverse complement strand
CAACTGACCGGCGAACTCTACGACTGGCTGGAATCAACCGACGGCATGTCCATCCCGCTGAAACGCACCGATCGCCCTCATGGCGACCACCGGAACAGGGGGAGATATTAGGCAATTCGCTCGTGGGGATTGGGAAAGTTGGAAATTTGAAGATTTGAGGATTTGAAGATTTGAAAATTGTAGGGGACTAGAAATGTTTCTCCGCAAGGAGATGAACATGAATAACCCCCAATGAAGCGAAGCGATTGGGGGTAAACGGGAGAACGGGTAAACGGGAGAACGGACTTTGGTTTTCATTTTCAATTCTCAATTAAATAAAACCATCCCGTTGTTTCTCTACGTTCTCCCGTTCTCCCGTTCTCCCGTTTACCCCAATTCAATTCAGCGTCATGAAAAACTCATTGAGGTTTTGGACAGGCTGCAAACTCAATTTCTTGCGCAGGCGATAGCGGCTGTTTTCCACCGCGCGAACCGACAGATTCATCAGGGAAGCAATTTCCTTGCTTTCCATGTTCAGTTTCAGGCAGGCGCAGAGGCGCAGGTCGTGGTTGGTCAATTGCGGGTAAATCTGCTTCAGATTCTGGAAAAAACCGGTATGTTTCTCCTCGAATTTAATCAGGAAGCGGTTCCAGTCCTCTTCGGAATTGAGGCTGTCGTCCAGCAGGGAATTGATGCGCTGGTACAGCGGAATCAGGGATGAATTTCTGTTTTTGGAATAGGAGTCGGTAACCGTATCCTTGATTTTTTCAATCAGTTCGTTCTTTTGAATGATGAATGAAGACTGGGAAAGCAGTTCCGCATTTTTGACGTCCACGTCGTTTTGCAGTTTCTCCGCGAGGACTTTCAGATAGGCGGTTTCCTGTTCTTTCAAGGCTTGCAGATTCTTGTTGCGATACCTTCTCGATACCATTTTGCGGACAACATACAGCGAAACGGCAAGCAGCAGTACATATCCGATGAAAGCCTTCGCCGTCAAATACCAGGGAGGCAAAATTTCAAAAGCATAAACCGTTTCTTCGGAAAAATTGCCCGAATGGTCAACGGTTCGCAGCCGGAACTGATATTCGCGGTCCGGCAAACGGGCGTATCTCACCTGGTTGATTTTTTGCGGCTCCGACCATTCCGGGTCAATCCCGCTCAGGCGATACTGGAAAAGCAGCCGGTCGGAAAAGGTATTTTGGGCTGAAAAACGGAGGAGAATACTGTTGTTGCTATGCGAGAGGCGTGTTTTGCGCGACATGTCCACAAACTTGCCTTTTTCGGTAGCAGGCAGCAGTTGCAGCGATTCGATATAGGGAGCGGGCTGTTTTTCAGCCGGGAGGTTTTGCAGGCTCGCGGGGGGACGGTAGGACAGAAAGCCGTCGTCCAGACAAATCAGATGCAGCGAATCATTGAGTATGGAAATATTTTCGCTCGCATGCACCAGCATCATGCCGAGCCCCAGATTGTAGTTTTCCATCATCGAAGCCTCGTAGCCGTCGTAGAGGAAACGGTAAACGGAATGGTCGGATATCGCCCAGAACGTATTGTCGCCGACCGCAATAATCCGCTTGATGTTTTTTATATCCTTGAAACACCGGTTCAGTTCCCTGTTCGGCATGATTTTGTCCTCCACGTCGCTGTAGGTGTAAAAGCGGTCGTCGCCAAACAGTTCGATGCGTCCGCCGACCTTGAATATAATCAGGTTGTAGGGCAAACTGTCGGCATAATTCTTGCCATAGTAGGTAAATTCCTGAAAACCGGTACCGTCGGCATTGAGTTTGCAGTGATAGACGCCCTTGTTGGCATGTTCGAGCCACACGTTTCCCAAATGGTCGGTCTCGACGTTGCGGATCGGTTCCGGGATTTGCAGCAGCGAAAGGACTTCGCCCGTTTCCATGTCCATGATTTTCAAACTGTAATACGTTGCCAGAAACAGTAAGTCCCTGCCCTTGAAAACCCTTTTCTCCAGACTGTAAACGCCGGTATTCACGTTGCTGAAATCGGTGCTGTTTCCGTTGGCGTGAATTTCCTTCAACCCCTTGTTGTGGCAGCAGAACAGCCGTCCGTCCACTATTTTCAGGTTCCAAGCCTGCCCCTGCGTGCCGTTTACGAGCGTCAGGTCTTCCAGACTTGTCTGCTGCTCCAAATCGCCTTTTTCCATATACAAAACGCCCTGATTGGTCGCTATGTAAAGGGCATTGTTCCACATGGCAGCGCTGTAAACCGCCCCCAGATTGCCGCTGGGGTCAATGTAGCAACTCATGTTGGGGAGGTAATCAATGCAGGAAATCCCCCTGTCCAGTGCTGCCCAGACATTCCCCGATGCGTCTTCCATCAGGAAAAGCACCGTGTTGTTTTGTAAATCGTTGTCCGACGAAATGTGGTTGATAACCCTTCCCGTCGAGTCCGTTACAAAAATACCGCTCGAAATGGTGCCCCAGTAATACAGCCCGCCGGAAGTCAGTATGCCGCAATTCAACTCCTTCTCTATCAATATTTTGGACAACACAGGATTCCAGTCCCTAAACGTTTTTCCGTCGTAGAGGGAAATGCCTTTTTCGGCAGTGCCCATCAGGTAACCGGTTTCGCCGAACGGCAAAATCACCCGGACGTCCGTGTTCTTGAAATGTTCGCTGCCGGGAATCAGTTGAAAATCATCACCGTCGAAGCGATAAACCGCATCGAGCATCTGCTGGATGAGAAATTCGTCGCGCACCTTTTGCAGGAAAAGAAAATTGTTGTCAACGGGAATTTTTCGGACAGTCTGGAAATCATATACATAAATGGACGTAAAAGACTGGAAATAAACGAACGGACCGGTAATCCATATTTTCCAGAAATCGTCGTTGTGGAGTAGTGTGTGGTCAATTTTGGCGCTCAACGAAGTGTAAACGAGCGTGCCGGACAAATCCCGGTCCCACCTGCCAAATTCTTCGTAACTGCCGGTAAACAGGGTTTGATGCGAGAGCACGGCTACCGAGCGAACGTCCAACTTATTGGGTAACTGGCTCAACCGCCATTCGATACCGTCGAACTCGAGCAATCCGGTCTCGTTGCCGAAGTACAAAACGCTCCTTTCGTCCTGCCCGATCGCCCAGTTTTTGTTGCTCGCTCCGTAATCCTCGCGCCGGATGTTGATGACCTGCGGATTGTCGGAAAAAACCGGCGGTAAGGATAAAACCATACTCAAAATCAGGTATATATTTCTACGCATCTTTTATGTTTTTTACAATATTAGAGGACAAATATAGGGATTTATTTTGATATTGCAAACACACCGGTAACTATAATACGCGATATTTGTTTCACGTCAATCAATATTTCAGGAAAAAAACACCGCTCTGTCCATGAAAAGACAAAAATATTTCATATCTTTGCGGTAGGATAAGGAATTTTCAATACAAATAATAATATATAAAACTATGAAATTCAAATCAATTTTATTCAGTGGCGCTTTAGCCCTGTTGTGTCCGGCATTTGCAACGGCGCAAAGTAATGTATCAATCGGAGTTCGGGGAGGTTTGACCATTCCCGGTCTTACGGGCGGAGCCGGTGATCCGGTGAGCGAAGGCTATTCGACGGCTACCAGAATGGGCGCCGGAGTTTTTGCAGAAATTAAAATCAGCGACGTCTTTTCCATCCAGCCCATGCTGGAATATACGCAGGAAGGCGCCAAAAGAAGCGGCATGCAGGCGTTGGTGGCAACCGCTTCCAATGCGCAGTTGGCAGGAGCATTCCCGGCAGCCTGGCAGGGAGCGTTGAGCAGCGAGCCCCAGTTGGCGGTGCTGACTCCCATGTTGCCCGCCAATTTTCCCGCACCTCCCCAGTACCTCTACGCCGATGCGAAAAGGGATGCAAAGATGGATTATCTGATGCTGCCGGTGCTGGCAAAATTCGGCTGGAATCTTGGAGAAAGCAGTCCGTGGAGAGTTTATGTAAGTGCCGGTCCGTATGTTGCCTTATTGTTGAATGCTAAAAACGAGGTCAGCATGGGCGGCAGCAGTGTTTACGCAGATAATTTGAAGAGTCCGCTGATTCAACTTCCGAATGAAGTAATGTCCGCCATTCCCGAAGCCACCGGCGCCGTAGCCCAGATTTCGGACGGATTAGCGGCCAATCTGGCGTCAGGTTTCGACGGTACCGAAGATATCAAAGACCAACTGCACCCGTTCAACTGGGGACTGGAAGGCAACATCGGATTGCAGTATCAAATCAACAGAAACAAGATTTTTATCGAAGCCGGCGGCAACTACGGATTGATGAATATTCAAAAATCCACGGGCAACGGTCTGTATCTCAATGGAAAAAATCATATCGGCGCAGCCACTGTCATGATTGGCTATGCGTATGAATTGTAAAAATGCTCCGTAAAACATAGCAAAAAAGCGTTTGCAAACGATTTTGCAGACGCTTTTTTCGTACTCCCGCCTCTCCCTAATCACATCTTCATAAACGTGTTACGCTCCGTTCTGTCCGCCGTCTCCCGCGAAAACAGACATTTTTCCCCGAATATTTTTTTTGTACCGAAATAATACGCTATCTTTGCCGCAGATTTAATCAAGTTTATGTATTGTTAATTTTAAAATCAAATTTCAGGTATGAAAAGAATTAATTTTTTATGGATGGCGTTTCTTTCGACAACGCTTTTGGTCAATGCGCAGGACGTGCGGAAGGAATTTTATGGAATGTGGACGCTCGATATCGAGGACGGTTCGGTGGGGTGGCTTGGCGTTAACGAAGACAAGGGTTTTCTGGACGCCGATTTATTGTGGCAGGGAGGTAGCGTGGAGCCTGTTGCCGGCGTGTATTTCACGGACGAGCATACGCTGGTTGTAATCAGAACCGGTCAAGCCCGGCGAAGCGACGACCGCAGACATGTCGTAAACCAAACCTATACGTTTGAAAGAACGGGCGACAAACTGACCGGAACGCTCGTAAGACCTTCCGGCGACGGCATGAATATCGTTACAAGAAAATTCACGGGCTGGCGTTTACCGGATCCGGGTCAGGCGCCTGACTTGTCGAAAGTTAAATACGGCGCGCCCGTAAAACTCTTCAATGGCAAGGACTTGAGCGGCTGGAGACTGATAAACCCCAATCAAGCCAGCGCTTTCAAAGTGATCAACGGCGAACTTGTGAACGACCCCGTACAGCCCGAAGGACAGCATATCAGTTTCGGAAATCTGAGGACGGACGCCGAATATGAAGATTTCAAACTGACGCTGGAGGTGAATGTACCGGCAGGCAGCAACAGTGGCGTATATCTTCGTGGAATATATGAGGTTCAGGTAGTTGACTCGTATGGAAAAGCGCTGGATCCGCACAATATGGGCGCCCTGTACAGCCGCATCACGCCGTCCGAAGCAGCGGAAAAACCTGCCGGCGAGTGGCAAACCATGGAAATGATCCTTTGCAACAGACATTTGACCGTCGTTTTGAACGGAAAGAAAATCATTGACAACAAGCCTGTTTACGGTCCCACCGGAGGCGCCATGCACGCGGACGTCTGCATTCCGGGTCCCATTTATTTGCAGGGCGATCACGGGAAAGTCTCGTACCGAAACATTGTGCTGACGCCGATTCTGAAATAATTGAGATTCGTCTTTTGGGAAAAGAACCGGCGATAAAACCTATTACGACCGCACGGGACGCAAAACCGGCTCGGCAAAGAAAAAGGAATAGGAACGTTATAAATCTTCAATTTCCCCGTAATCAAAGTAATACTCAAAATCGTCGTCGGTCATTTCCTGAGGATCAAAGTCTTGATCTTCATAAGTTTGCTTTTGTCCCAGTTCCTTCTTAACAATTAGCCCATCTTTAAAAGTATAATAACGCGGGTCATACCCCAACTCCCTCAACGAATCGCCCAGCGTCTTTATGGGCTTGTATTCTTTGTAAGGTGGAGGGTTGTAGGATGGCTGCCGGGAAACAGGTTTGGAATCTGCACCAAAGCGGGAAAACAACCACCAGTAAAAACAGCCGGCAAGTACCATGACAATGGTATAAGATAGCCATTTCTCAAGAAACTTGGAAGGAATATGAAACAGGAAGGCGTCCAGAGCTTTCCAAAAGGATTTCGACGCCCGCCATTCCTCCTTAGCCCAATAGAAGGACAGGAAAATCGCTACCGAAAATACAAATATCCCCAATAATGTAAATATTAAAAATGCCATCGTTTTTTATATTTTATTTTTAACTATTATGTATTTCCCTCATTGTATTTGTCTTGGGAGGATTTACTCCACCAATTAAGATACTAACAAAATTACTGAATCTGATTTCAGATTCTATTTCGCCATATTCTTTCATAAATTCATTATAATTCAAATTCCGCATTAGAAACAATCTATAATTCCTAATGCGGAACTATCGTTTAAATCTATCAGTTTACAATCTATAATAGATTTCATTTATAACACTGTGCTCTGCACCGTTCAAATCTTTTCCCTTTTTTCCTTCAATAACCCGCTTGAAAAAGTCTTTATCTTGCGGAAATGTCTTCGTATCTCTTAAATACTCGGGAAAATATTTCCTAATTAACGCTTCTATATTATCAAGCGCATTTAACCTGATATTAGGATTTTTCAAACCTCTTGAATTTAAACTGTCCTGAATTGATGTTTTTATTTCACGCCACTCCATAGTTGTATATTTAAAAAATTTATTATTATGATATTACTTTTTTCCATATCTTACAAATATCTGTAAAACTTATACTTGTGTTCATAGAACTGCTACTTGGGAGAGAGATATATTTAATATTATCCTTTCTATCAAAGTATTTCCCAAAAAGTTCTTCTGCTTTTTTTCCATTGAAACCAATGATTCTAAGATTTTTATGTTGTTCAATAAAATCTTCAATATCGTTTGGTTCTTCACTCGTTATATTGCTATCAAGACTCCCTTCCCTGACAGCCTCATTTGCAACATCCCATATTCCAATTCCTGATTTCAATAAAAGTACCTTTTTAGCTTCGTAAGTTGTCGGTATATTATTATTGGTTATTGTTGCAATAATTTGCCAAAACTTGTTGCCAGAATATCCATAATATTCACCCAGTTTAAGCGATGTATCACCCGGCATTGTTCCTAAAATCAAAACCTTAGTATCTTCATTGGCAATCGGGGGAAACGACGTTTTGACATTTGACGACTTTGTACCTGTTGTTACATTTCTAACTTCATTAGCCTTTCTTGATAAAATAATGGAAGGTTTGGAATTCGAAGTTGAATGAGGAATAACCCATTCGGAACCTTTACCTCCAACTTGATATGCGTGAGGAATTTTCCCCGCTCGTAACAGTTCTCTTAAAGGTTTTCCCTTTCTACTTTCATTGTCTCCTAAAATACCATACCGCTCAAGCAAAGCATTTGCCTCAGGTGCTCCAATACTCTGTTTACTTGTTTTTTCAAGATAACCATCTAAGAATCTGATAATTTTATCTGTCATTGTTTTTTATTTGTGGACTTCTAATATTTCTTTGCTTTTCCAACAAACCAGAAGTCCGGTTGATTTGTTTAAAAAGGTACCTATTTGTAAAAAATTTACAATACAAAAGTACAAAAAAATCGCGAATTTTCCAAATATCAGATAATAAAAAAGCGCGAAACTCAACTGTTTCCCGCTATTGGTGGTAATTGGCATAACCTTAAGTTGTCAAGAAATCACGTTGTAAGTTCACGCGCAACACGTGAGAATTCAACTTCTCCTTTAACAACTATTCTTAAAACTGCCAATTTTCCCCAATAGTCAAGAAAAAAGCCCAATGCTTTTATTATGTCTTTTGCGCAATTATTTGCGCATTTTTTCACTTCATAAGCAAACTTCTTTTAAATTTACGCCGCAAAGATAATGAAATTTTCTAAAAAATCCACTTCTCTTTCAGATTTTCACCCAACAATCCCCCGCCCGATAACAAA
Source organism: Tannerella sp. (assembly GCA_031277235.1). Taxonomy (GTDB): domain Bacteria; phylum Bacteroidota; class Bacteroidia; order Bacteroidales; family Tannerellaceae; genus Tannerella. Next base: position 6,471 of record JAITMT010000368.1, on the reverse strand, counting down.
CGCTTCGCTCCAGCAGGCTTGCAGGTTGTAGCCGCCTGTAAGTCCGTCAATATTAAGTATTTCGCCGGCAAAGTAGAGGTTCGGAATCAGTTTCGACTGCATCGTTTTGAAATCAACTTCCTTCAAATCAACGCCTCCTGCCGTTACAAACTCCTCTTTGTGCGTATTTTTACCGGAGATTTGCAGTTGCGTATTTGTCAGAATTTCAGTGATTTTATAAAAATCCGACTTTCCACAGTCCGCCCACAGTTTGTCGGCAATTCCGGCTTTTTGCAGCAGATTGTTCCAGAATTTGTGTGTAACCTGTTTGATATTAGACGAATACAGCGATTTCTTCGGATTTTCATCTTTGTGGCGGTGGAGAATTTTGATTGTATTTTCCTGATTTTCAGCAATCCAGTTTATTCGCAGGGAAAATTTATAATCCCAATCATACATTTCCCTTGCTCCGAAAGCGGAAATTTTCAATACCGCAGGTCCGCTCAATCCCTGATGCGTAACTAAAAGAATATCAGACGTTTTTATTTTTATTTCAGGAACGGAGAGTTCTGCCTTTTGAAAAACCGTTCCCGATAAATTCGTGAGTATTTGGTCTTTACAGTTAAAAGTAAACAGACTGGGGACAGGCGGGATAATCGTATGTCCCAGATTTCCAATGATTTTCCACATCTTTTGCGAACTTCCGGTGGTAATCGCCAGAGCGTCTGCAATATAAGTTTTGCCTTGGGTATAAACCGTGAATTTTCCGTTAATATATTTAATATCAATTATTTCCGTTTGATAATATACCTGTACATCATTCTTTTTCGCTTCGCGAAGCAATAAATCAATGATGGTTTGCGAAGAATCGGACAGCGGAAAAACGCATCCGTCCTCATAAGTCCTTAATTTAACACCTTTATTTTCAAACCATTCAAACGTATCGGCAGGCTGAAACCGCGAGAAAACGCTTCGCAGTTCCTTTTCGCCCCGCGGATAGTTTTTGATGAGTTCGGATGCCGAAAACGTTGCGTGCGTGAGGTTACACCGCCCGCCGCCCGAAATTTTGACTTTGAGCAGCGGTTGCCGCGCCTTTTCGAGAATGACGGTCTCCCAATCGCGCGTTCGCATGTTTGCAGCAAGGAAAAACCCCGCCGCTCCGCCGCCTGCTATGATGAGTTTTTTGTACATAAACGTGCCAAAATTAGGCAAAAATATGAATTTTTATTACCTTTGCACCAATTTTTTAAGAAAAGGGCAGGTAGAGATGAATAGTAAATTCGCTGAATATCAAGCATTGGATTTGTCGGAAGTCAATAAAAAGATACTTGAAAAGTGGAAAAAGAATGATGTTTTCCAAAAAAGTATCGAAATTCGACAAGGCTCGCCGTCGTATGTCTTTTATGAAGGTCCGCCCTCGGCAAACGGAATGCCCGGTATTCATCACGTAATTGCCCGCTCGATCAAAGATATTTTTTGCCGCTACAAGACGATGAAAGGCTTCCTGGTGCAGCGCAAGGCAGGCTGGGACACGCACGGTTTGCCCGTTGAACTCGGCGTCGAGAAAAGTCTCGGAATCACGAAAGAAGACATCGGAAAGAAAATTTCCGTCGCCGAATACAACCGCGAATGTCGCCGCGAAGTGATGAAATACACGAAGGAATGGGAGGATTTGACCGAAAAAATGGGCTACTGGGTGGACATGGAACATCCCTACATCACCTATGACAATCGCTATATCGAAACCTTGTGGTGGCTGCTTAAACAGTTGTACAACAAAGGATTACTCTATAAAGGCTATACGATTCAACCCTATTCGCCTGCTGCCGGAACGGGGCTTTCCACCCACGAACTCAATCAACCGGGCGCTTACCGCGACGTGAAAGATCGGACGGCGATTGCAATGTTCAAAGTTCAAAGTTCAAAGTTCAAAGTTCAAAATGGTTTACCAACTTACTTTTTGGCTTGGACGACTACCCCCTGGACTTTACCCTCTAATACAGCGTTGTGCGTGGGTCCGAATATTGATTATGTGTTGGTAAAAACGCAAAATCCGTATTCAAAAGAACCCGTAAATCTGATTTTGGCGGAGGCGCTTGTTCCGAATGTGTTGGGCAAAAACGAATATGAAATTTTAGCGAAATACAAAGGCAGTGAATTGGTTGGCATTGAATATGAGCAATTGATTCCGTTTGTAAATCCCCTCTCCCGTGAAAATGGAGCGGAAGCAAAGTCTGCGTTTGAAGTCGTCAGCGGCGACTTCGTTACCACCGAAGACGGTACAGGTATTGTGCATATCGCCCCAACTTTTGGCGCTGATGATGACAGGGTTGCGAAACAAAACGGCATCACGCCGATGCTACTGACCGACGCAAACGGAAAGCAAGTCCCCATGGTTGATTTGACCGGAAAATTTTACAGAATCGAAGATTTGGACGCCGGTTTTGTGAAAACGAATGTGAACGTGGAATTATATCAAAATTATGCGGGAAAATTCGTGAAAGAGGCATATAAAGCCCCCTCTAACTCCCCTTCAGGGGGAGAATTTGCCTCCTCCCTTGAGGGGAGGGAAGGGGTAGGGCTTTCCCTCGACGATGAACTCTGCATCTGGCTCAAGGAGCAGGGATTGCTGTTCAAAAGCGAAAAGCACGTTCACAACTATCCCCATTGCTGGCGTACCGACAAACCTGTATTATATTATCCCTTAGACAGTTGGTTCATCAAAACGACTGCCTGCAAGGACAGAATGATAGAACTGAACGATACCATCAACTGGAAACCGCAATCTACGGGCACGGGGCGTTTCGGCAAATGGCTTGAAAATCTGCAAGATTGGAACCTGTCGCGTTCCCGCTACTGGGGCACGCCATTACCCATTTGGCGCACCGAAGACGGCACGGAAGAAATCTGCATCAGTTCGGCGGAAGAACTTTATAATGAAATAGATAAGTCGGTTTCGGCAGGGTTGATGAAAACCAATCCTTACCGGGAAGCCGGTTTTGTCCCGAACGTTTATACCGGAGAAAATTACAACAAAATAGACCTGCACCGTCCCTACGTGGATGAAATCACGCTGGTTTCGGCAAAAGGGCAGCCCATGAAACGCGAATCCGACTTGATTGACGTTTGGTTTGATTCGGGCGCAATGCCCTATGCACAAATCCATTACCCGTTTGAAAACGGGGAACCGTTTGAAAAACGGGAGGTTTATCCCGCCGATTTTATCGCCGAAGGCGTTGATCAGACGCGCGGCTGGTTCTTCACGCTACACGCCATCGCCGGAATGGTTTTCGACAGCGTTTCGTTTAAGAACGTGGTTTCCAACGGATTGGTGCTTGACAAAAACGGCAATAAAATGTCGAAACGGCTTGGCAACGCGGTAGATCCGTTCGATACGATAGAAAAATACGGTTCCGACCCGTTGCGCTGGTATATGATTACCAACGCTTCGCCCTGGGACAACTTAAAGTTTGATATTGAGGGAGTTGAAGAGGTAAGACGCAAGTTTTTCGGTACGCTTTACAACACGTATTCATTTTTTGCGCTCTATGCCAACGTGGACGGATTCCGTTACGAAGAAGCGGATGTGCCTGTTAATGAGCGTCCCGAGATAGATAGATGGATTTTGTCGCTATTGAACTCGCTGATTCAGGATGTGGATGCGTATTATGCTGATTATGAGCCTACACGCGCAGGACGCGCCATTTCCGATTTTGTAAACGACCATCTCAGCAACTGGTATGTTCGCCTGAATCGCCGCCGGTTTTGGGGCGGGGGAATGACGACCGATAAACTCTCTGCCTATCAGACACTTTACGCATGTTTAGAAACCGTAAGCCGCCTGATTGCACCGATAGCGCCGTTCTATTCCGACAGGCTTTTCGCTGATTTAGTGAATGTTACGGGACGCGATAAAGCCGAATCCGTGCATTTGGCTGATTTTCCGAAATTTGACGAATCAGTCATTGACAAAACGCTCGAAGAACGGATGCAACTCGCCCAGACGATTTCGTCCATGGTGCTGGCGCTGAGGCGAAAAGTGAGTATCAAAGTGCGTCAGCCGTTGCAAACGATTATGATTCCGGCGTTGAACGACGTTCAAAAAGAAAATATCAAGGCAGTTGAGCCGTTGATTTTGAGCGAGGTAAATGTCAAGGAATTACAATTTGTGGACAGCGGCGCGGGGATTCTGGTCAAGAAAATCAAGCCCGATTTCAAAAAACTCGGACCGCGTTACGGCAAGATAATGAAGCAGTTGGCGGCGTCCATACAGATAATGTCTCAGGAAGAAATTGCGGAATTTGAGAAAAGGAGCGTCTATTCCTTTGATATTGAGGGACAAAGGGCGGAAATAACGTCGGACGACGTGGAAATCATTTCCGAAGATATTCCCGGCTGGTTGGTGGCTAACGAGGGAAATATCACGATTGCGCTCGACGTTACCGTTACGGAGGATTTGCGCCGGGAAGGCGTCGCGCGCGAACTTGTCAATCGCATTCAAAACCTGCGCAAAAGCAGCGGTTTGGATATTACGGACAAGATAAAAATCGAAATAACGTCGCCGCCGGAAATCGGGGAATCCGTCCGGGACTATTCGGATTACATTCAAAAACAGGTACTTGCCGTGTCGCTTGACATGGTTGAAAACCTGACGGACGGCACGGAGTTGGATTTTGAAGATTTTCAAGTCCAGGTTCGCATCACAAAAATATGATTGTTAAAAAAAAGTTGAACTAACATATAAAACAAAATTTATGGCAGAAAAGGGAGAAAAAACGAGATACTCCGACGAAGAACTGGAAGAGTTTCGCGCGATCATACTCGAAAAACTCGAAAAGGCGAAACACGATTATGAACAACTGCGTGAGGGAGTTAACAATTCGGACGGCAACGACGTTTCCGACACGTCGCCGACGTTTAAGGTGCTCGAAGAAGGCGCCAACACGCTTTCCAAAGAGGAAACAAGCCGTTTGGCACAGCGACAGATGAAGTTCATCAGCAACTTGCAGGCGGCGCTCGTGCGGATCGAAAACAAAACCTACGGAATTTGTCGCGAAACGGGAAAATTGATTCCGAAAGAACGTTTGCGCGCCGTTCCGCACGCAACATTAAGTATTGAGGCAAAAGAAGGTGGCGTTAAGTAAGTTACAGCAACAGAACGTGGGAAAGGCGGCGCTGCTCGTGCTCGTCCTCCTGATTATTGACCAAGCCGTAAAGATTTGGGTCAAGACGCACATGCAACTGTATGAGAGCATTGATGTGCTTTCGTGGTTCAAAATTTCCTTTACCGAAAATCCGGGCATGGCTTTTGGGATAGAATTGGTTGACACATATATAATGACAATTGTCAGAATTCTTATAGTCAGTGTCCTCGGATATTTTGTTTTCAAACTCGTCAAGGCGGATTACAAGTTGGGATTTATCCTGTGTTTTTCGGGCATACTGGCGGGCGCACTCGGAAACATCATTGATGGTGTATTTTACGGGGCTATTTTCGACCACAGTTACGGTCAGGTTGCCACTCTCTTGCCACCGTCCGGCGGTTATTCGACTTTTCTGCACGGGAAAGTCGTGGACATGCTCTATTTTCCTCTGATAGACACGGTTTTACCTTCGTGGGTTCCCGTTTGGGGAGGCAAACAGTTTGTGTTTTTCAGACCTATTTTCAACATTGCCGATTCCACCATTTTCGTAAGCGTTTGTTTACTGGTTATCTTTTACAGGCGGACATTTTCGGCAAGTTTTTTTTCAAAGGAAAAAACTCCGGATGAAAAATAAGTTAAGAATTGTATCTGTTTTTATAATTATCTTTTTATCAGCATCTTGCAGTCGAGTTCCCAAAGATGTGATTTCCGAAAAAAAGATGCGTAAGGTGTTGTATGACATGCAAGTAGCGGAAGCGATGGTTTCCGTCGAATATGAAAAATACAGAACGACGGAGGAAAAACAAAAACTCTACGACGCCGTTTTCGACAAGCACGGAATCACGCAGGCGGAATATGATTCTTCGCTGATTTGGTACGGCAAGAATATGGATTTGTATATGGCTGTTTATAAGTTGGTTTTGAAAGATATTGAAAAAAATATAGACTTGCTGGGGGACGTGAAACAGGATCCGCTTTCGGGCGAAGCCTCCACCAGGGATTCGCTGGATATCTGGATTCAGGACAACAGTTTCGCTTTTGCACACGGTACGTCGTTTGCGCAACTGATTTTCGACATCAAGCCGCAAGTTCCTTATTCACAGGGAAGTATCTATAAACTCGATTTAAATCTATGTGGTATTTTACCGGCTATGCGCGACAAGCCGCGCGTGAAACTGAGCGCCGTTCAGGGAGATACCGTCATCACGGTCAGCCGCGAAATTCAGGGGGACGGCTATCACGAAACCACCCTGAAAACCGTGGAAAACAGGCAGGTAAACCGTATTTTCGGCTACGTGTTCATCAACAACACCGAAAAATTTCACCGTATTTACCTGAATGACATACA
>JAITMT010000241.1 GCA_031277235.1 Tannerella sp. | reverse complement strand
GCACCGCAAAATACGGCGGTCATTATCAGGAAGATAACGAGTAATCCCCAGCGAATTATCCAGACAGGACGATAGTTATAGACTTTATCGTAATAGGTTTGTCGCAGTTGTGTTTTCATAGATTGAGTTGATTATGAACTAATTCGTAATAAAATCCGCGATTTTCAATCAATTGTTCGTGCGTTCCCTGTTCCGTAATTTCTCCGTTTCGCAATACGATGATGTTATGTGCATTGCGTATGGTGCTCAATCGGTGGGCAATGATAACAGCCGTTTTACCTGTAAGAATTTGATGCAAATTATTGACAATCAGTTTTTCGTTGTTTGCATCCAGCGAGTTTGTCGCTTCGTCTAAAAAAATGAAATCGGGATTTTTATAAATGGCTCTTGCAATCAGGATTCGCTGTTTTTGCCCCTGACTGACGCCCGACCCGCCTGTGCCCAGCGGCGTGTAGAGTTTTAACGGACGCTCATCAATAAAAGACTGGATGTTTGACAGTTCTATGGCATTGTTCAGTCTTTCACGATGAATATTCGCCTCTTCTTCTTCGAGCGTAATGTTGTATAAAATCGTGTCGTTGAACAGTTTACCATCCTGAAGAACCGCTCCGATGTTTGCCCGCCAGCGAAAAATGTCCGTATCGCTCAGTGATGTGTTCCCGACGCTAATATTGCCTGCCGTAGGTTCATAAAATCTTAATAACAACTTCATTAATGTGGTTTTTCCGCTGCCGCTCTCGCCAACGATTGCCGTAATTTTATCTGCCGGAATTACCATGTTGATATTTTTTAGAACGGGTTGCAAATTGGGATTGTAACTGAAATTCAAGTTTCTGATTTTGATGGTTTTATCGTCGGGAATTTTTCCACTTCCCTGAGCGCTTTCCTTTTTCTCGTCCAGAATGATTTCATTGACGCGCCGCAAACTCAACTTCGCGAATTGAATGGATTCGACATAGCCGATAAAACTCCCAATCGGACCCGAAAGTTGCCCCAATATATTCTGTACCGCCATCATCATGCCGAGCGTCATATTTCCGTCTATCACATTCCGGGCGGCTACGTAAGTCAATATAACACCCTGAATTTGAGATATAAACGAAGCGCCCGTACTCCGTATCTGACTTAGATTCAGTCCTTTCACATTCAAGCCGTAAATGTTGAAGCGACTGAATTCCCATTTCCAGCGTCGGCGGTTCTGGATATTGTTGGTTTTTATTTCATTCACATTTTCAAGTAGTTCGAGCAAATCGTTCTGATTGGTTGTCCGCGCTTCAAAACCCAGGTTGTCCAATCGCTTGCGTTCTTTGAGAAACAGCAGTATCCATCCGAAATAGACGATGTTTCCAATCATGAAAATGATGAACATGTTTTTCTCGTAGTAAAGCATCAGAATTGTGTAAACGATAAATAATAAAACGTTTAGGATAATGCCGAGAAAAGTGCTCATGATAAACGACTGGATACGGGACAAATCGCCGATTCGCACCATAATGTCCGACACCATTTTGCGCTCGAAAAAGTCAATCGGCAGGTAGAAAACTTTTCGCAGAAAGTCGCTGACCATGCGCATATTGATGCGCTCCGAAACAAACAGCATGATACGACTTTGGATGAAGCCCGAAAACATTGTGCTGACAGACAGCACGATACCTGCCGCCAGCATGGTATTGATAAATTTCATATTCCCGCTGCCCAGCCCGAAATCTACGACGGATTGCGAAATAAACGGCGAAACAATACTTACCAGAATCCCGAAAATCATCCCGAAAATCACCTGTACAAAGTATCGCTGATACGGTTTCAGGTATTTCACAAAATGCCACAGCGAAGCCGAAGTCTCGCTTTCTTCCAGTCCGTAAAACTCGTTGACCGGCTCCACCATCATGATGCCGCCCCTGCCGTCCGTCAGTTCCCAGCCGTCCTGAAAGTCCGTGTGTGTGTATTTTCGCAATCCGTAGGCAGGGTCGGAAACATAAACGTGCCGTCTGCCGATTTTGTAAACGACAATGAAATGTCTTTGCTTCCAGTGGACAATCAGCGGCATCGGCAATCTGTTTTTTAAATCCTCGAAAGTCGCTTTGATAGCCAGCGTATTCATGCCGATTGCTTCCGCCGCCCGTCCGATGTCGAACAGCGAAACGCCCTCCCGCGTGATATAGCAGAGTTCGCGTAAATATTTCATTGAAAGCGTTTTACCGAAGTTTTTCGCCAAAATTTTCAGACAGGCAGGACCGCAATCCATCTGGTCGTGCTGAATATAGGAAGGAAATGTCAACCGTTTGCCGAACATGCGTTTGTTTCTATTCATTATTTTGGGTGCAAAGTTCTGAATAACTTTTCATTATACCGTCAAAAGACTGTTCAACTTTTTGCACAAAAATGCTTAATTGTTTGAGCAGGAAAGTTTTGATACTTTCAAAAATAACACGGAACTTTGCGGTGAAAATTTTTATCCGATGGAAAACAGAGAAATTATCAAAAACATAGCGGAACATCTTGTGAATCAGGACATATCCAAACTCCCTGCCGGACTTTTTTCCGGCAAGATGGGGATATGCGTCAGTCTGTTTGTTTCTTCCAAAGCATTGAATGACAGTTCCATACAGGAAAAGGCTGAATCCTTGCTCGGGGAAATCATCCGGGAATGTGAGGAGAAAATGATGGCGAACGATATTTCGCTGGAAACCGGTTTGTCGGGCATTGCATTGGGCATTGCGTATTTGGCTGAAAACAAATATGTTCAGGCGGATTTGGACGACGTGTTGAAAGATTTTGACGACAATATTTTCCGGTGGATTGCCTTCAAATCAAAAGAAGAACTGGCAAACAGTTCCAATTCTTTATATGGCATGTTGGTCTATCTGCTGTATCGTATCCAACTGTATCCGAATGAGAACCATGAAGCGCGGGAAATTCAACAGGAACTTATTATACTGTTAATCAATATGTTGGAACAAATTAATGACCAGACTGGATATACGCAACTTTCCTATGAACCGCGAATTTTTGATATAACCAATTATAAATTACCGGTTTATCTGTATATTATAGCAGCCGTTTATCAACAGTATTTTTATAACTACAAGTTGGACAGGATTATAGAGCGTCTGGATTTTACCGTCCGAAGTTCTTTTCCCGCTTTGGCGGCGCACAGGGTCTTGTTGCTTTCGGGTTTGAGGCTTTTCGGTTCTGTTTTCGAGGAACAAATTGACGTGTTGGAACGCAGTATTGACCGGGAACGTATGCTGCGGGAAGGATTTAAGGACAAAAGTATCGGGCTGAACAACGGATTGAGCGGATTGCTGGCGCTTTCGATGTTCGACAATAATATGCAGGACTTCAGCGGATTGATATTGAAAAAGATACAATCATCGTCATCCCTGCCGGTGATTGAAGAAGAACGCTATTTGCCCAATACACTGACCGGTTTGGCGGGAGTTGCCCTGGTTTTATCCATTTACGAACTTAACAGCGAAACACCATGAAATACGATTTGAAAGATATGACCTTCCTGATTCCGGTGCGGCTCGATTCTATCGTGCGGCTGGAAAATCTGTTGTTGACCGTTGAATTGATTGAATCAAACTTTGAGACGAATATTACCATCCTCGAAGCCGATCGCTACAATAACGGTTTGATAGAAAAACTGTGTTATTATACAAAATACGAATTTGTGGAAGACAAGGACATGGTGTTTCACCGGACAAAACATATCAACCGCATGGCGCTGGCTTCCGAAACGCCGTATTTGGCGATTTGGGACACGGACGTTATCATGCAACCTTCTCAAATCATGGCAGCAATCGAAAAATTGCGGGAAGGATATGAAATTGCATTTCCCTACGATGGTGATTTTTTGGATATTTCATTTATCATCAGGGATTTATATGTTAAAAATCCAGAAATGGAAATTTTAGTGCGGAACAAGGATAAAATGCTTTTTCTCTATGGTAAAGAGATGAAAGGAGGAGCAATTATGGTAAATAAGGATGCTTATATAAAATCGGGAATGGACAATGAACGATATTATGGTTGGGGACCCGAAGATTTTGAACGGTACGAGCGATGGAAAGTTTTAGAATACAGGATTTTCAGGAGTGAAGGCTACCTTTTTCATTTGTCTCACGGACGAGGTTCGAATAGTCGCTTCCGTTCTATGGAACAGATGACTGCGACTAATTCGGAACTCTTGAAAACGCGGATGAGTTCGAAAGAAGAATTGTTAAAAACGAAAAATACGGGCAAGTTATAACGTTTTGTTGTTTTTATTGCTTACCTTTGGGGCGGTTAATAAATACGGCATAACTGAAAAAGATAAAGACTAAAGTAACAGGTACCAAAATTTTAGTTGTTTTTTATTAATTATTTATTAACTTATTAATTTTTTTAATTATGATGACATTAGAGAGAGTTAAATTACAGAGATTTGACGAAATTAGTATTAACGAACAAATGATGATGAAAGGAGGAGGAGATGATCCTCCACTGCCTGGTTCGGGAACTTATGATGATCCATATCAGCTTCCTGAAGTAACAGTGTATGGGAAGTATTCGCCTCCTAAACCGGAACCTTGCACTTGTGATTTTTGCGAGCAATTTGACAAAAGTAATAACCCTATTTCTGGTGATGGACCAGTTACTACTCCTTTGGGTGAATATTTGATAAAAGAGTTCTCTAACAATCATTCAGAGTGCTGTCCTTGGAACGACTAACTTATTACTTTATAGTGTTCCTTACTGAATGGAACACTATAAAGTTTTTATTTTTTTAATTATGAAATCAGATAATAAATTATTGCTGTCGTTTATTATATTATGGATTATTCTCCTGATATTCTTTAATTTGTTATATTATATTCCTTATCTCTGTGGATATTCAGTAGCAGGAACATTATTGTTTTATTTGGCATTTTTATCTTTGTATATGGTTATTTGTATTAAATTTATAACTTTCCGAATATTTACTCTGAATAAAAAAAACAGTTATAATTCATTAATGAGTATGTTACTTGTTTATTTGTTATTCAATATATTATCTCCAATCATGCTTTTTGATGATAGTCATCATTTTTTTCTAATTTCTATTCCTCAAAATACATCATTATCAATCCCCCAAATAGATCCTTATCGTTATTTATTGGCAACATTACTGATAGCTCCTATCCTTGAAGAAATTACATATAGAGGCTTTTTACAACAATATTTGATAAATGGCAAAAAGCCGTTTTGGATTATTATTCTTGTCCCTGCTTTGGTATTCACAATTTCCCATATAGAGAAAATGACCAGTTGGCATATAATTTTTTTCGTTGGAATACTTTATGGATTTATCTATTATAGATTTAAAAATTTAACTATTAATATATTATGTCATTTTCTATGGAATTTTCTTGGAATAACGTTTGTAAATCAAATGACGTTTAATCTCTATTCAATTATAATATATTGTTTATCAGTAATCTTGTTTACTTTTATAGTTATTAGAATAGTCAGACAAATAAAACGGAATATATCAATCGAATATGAGAATACAGAAGAGATGGAAACCTGAATACTTTAAATCTATAATGTATTACGATTCGGGATTTTGATTCCGGTAATGCTCCGTAAAATCGTAGCCCAGTATTTCCGAGATATGGATTAACAGTTCAATATCCAACGATTTGCTGTTAAAAATGTTGTAAACCGTTCCCCGCGAGCATCCGATACGTCTGGCAAACTCGGATTTCGACATTCCGTGTTCGGACAGTTTCCGATTTATCAATTCGCCTATAAAAATTTGTTGCTTCATAATTTTCTGTGCTTTAGGAATATAAAAAAGCGTGGAACAACCCTATCTGTACTCAGGTTTCCACGCCTACAACTCTGACAAGTTGTTCCACGCCACGAAGTGGCGTTTAACCGACTTGTTCTTGAGTTGTTCCCCTAAGTAGGGGCGTATTTGTGGAAAATGAGTACAAGAACAAATAGCAACGCTATTTTATATTTTGTTATTTAGTCTTTTTATTTCATACTTGTCATTTTTATAACATTCAATTAACCAGTGCAAAGTTAGGAAAGATTTTTGAAATTCAAACAAAAAATCGAAAGAAATTTTGCGTAGTTGTGATTTCTCTATACCTTTGCAATAAAAACAGATATCAGGAAACAGTAAATGAAAAAACTTCTGAAAATCATATTGATAGTCATCGCTTCCGTTATAGCGCTGTTTTTTATCCTTGTGATAGTAGCAGTTATCTACTCCCGTTCCGGAAATTCCGATAAATCCGGCGGTATGCGTATAGTTATGAAAGGCGATGTGGACAGTATTGATTTCAGGACTTTTCCCGGTAATGCAGGTGAATTAAACATTCTTTCTCCGAGTTTGAGCTGTTATATTTTCTTGAAAATGGATTCGACAATTTTAGAACCCGTTAATTTTGATACAGGGTTTCCGGAAACTGTATTTAATTTAGACAACATCCGGGCATACGAAATTTTTGGTCTCCAAAATATGACCAATGCCTTCGGGGGCATAGTTCCCGGCTGGAAAATCAAAGTGAATAATTTCAAAATCGGACATACGGTTATTGAGCCGAATGATGAAAATATTTACGGATACAACAGCAGTTCCGGGCATTTTTTGGGCGTTGATATTCAAAAAAAATTTGTATGGAAAATAGACAATATCAAACAGAAGTTATTTTTCAGTCAAACTTCGTCATATTTCGATACGGACGGATGTATATGCATTCCTTTCAAACTGGAAAATAACTGTTTGTTCATACCCGTTACAGTCGATGGAAAAGTTTATGATGCGCGATTGGATACGGGTTTTGACGGTTTTCTCAATATTCGTAATGATACGGAAAATTCATCAAGTCTTTCGGAGGTTGAATCTGTTTTTTCATCGGATTTTATGACAAGAACTGAAAAAACATTTACTTTTTTAAATACAGGTATAAAATCGTTTCGTTTAAAGCGGACAGTGAGTACGGTACAAATAGGGACGCTGTCTTTTGAAAATGAAATCATTGATCACGCGGAATTTCTTCACATGAATCTCTTGGGGTGGGATTTTTTTCAGCGTTTTGATTACGTGATTTTCGACTATTTGCAGCAAAAACTTTATCTGGGACCTTCTTCCGGTTTGAAATCATACAAATATCTCATAAATTTAAGGGAGAGTATTAATTCGATGGGGCTTTCTTGCAGAATGCGAGGCGATTTTTGCACCATCAATGGAATTGCTGACAGTCTGGTAAATAGAGGTCTTCAATTGGGAGATACTATCGTCAAAATCGATGATGTGCCAACTACGACTTTAAGCCGGTTAAAAATGATATATTCCAGGACTTCTGCCAAAATAACGGTCAAAAGAGGGACTCGCGAAAGATCTTTCAAAGTGTATCGAAGCATGCACGTTGCCGAACCGGATACCGTTATGTCGTACAATTATGCGGGGATAGAACCGATATACAGAGACTTGAATGTCGAAAAATACGGGAATAACGGAAAAATACTGAAATATTTTGATTTTACCATGGATACGACTTATTTTATAGGTGATAAATTCAATATTTATGAATAAAATTTCCATGAGAGCAGAAATATAGATGCTATGCTTTATTTATTTTTTCATCTTAAAGAGATGAAAAATGATATGGCAGACAAAAAGAGATAAAAAAAACTAAAAATAGGTACCCAAGTTTTAGTTGTTTTTTAATTATTTATTAACTTAAAAAAATGTTTTAATTATGATGACATTGGAAAAAATTAGATTGCAGAGATTTGACGAAATCAGTATGGATGAGCAAATGATGATGAAAGGAGGTAGTTGGCTGACGGATTTATTGCAAAAATTGGGTCTCACAGCAGGAAGCGGTACCGATACCACCAAAAACAAAGGTTCAGGTACAGTAGCGAGTCCTTCTTCATCAAATACAATTAACATCGATTGGGAGAAGGCTTTAAATGGTTCAACCAATCTTCCCACCGGCAGTAACCAGTATATTTGGACATATGGTGCGGATTCCGTCAAAATAACCGCTCCGGATGGTTCTACGGTAACTTTTAAGGGTGGAGGCTCAGGTTCAATTGATTTTTCAAAGTTGTATTGACCTGTTTATTGGCAAGCATATAGCAATGACTGTATGCTTGCTCTTTGTTTTTTGAGTACGAAAAAGAATAGTAACATCATGGTATTGACAGGATAATTATCAGATTTCCTGTACTTTGCCAATGAAAATATAATCCCGGAATGCATTTTCGGGATTTTCGTATTTTATCCATTACGATTCGGGATTCTGATTCCGGTAATGCTCCGTAAAATCGTAGCCAAGTATTTCCGAGATATGGATTAGCAGTTCAATATCCAGTGATTAGCTGTTGAAAATGTTGTAAACCGTTCCCCGCGAGCATCCGATACGTCTGGCAAACTCGGATTTCGACATTCCGTGTTCGGACAGTTTCCGGTTTATCAATTCGCCTATAAAAATTTTTTGCTTCATAGTTTTTTGTGCTTTAGGAATATAAAAAAGCGTGAAACAACCTTATCTGACAATCAGGTTTCCACGCCTACAACTCTGACAAGTTGTTCCACGCCACAAAGTGGCGTTTAACTGACTTATTCTTGAGTTGTTCCCCTAAGCAGGGGCGTATTTGTGGAAAATGATTGTCAAGAACAAATAGCAACGCTATTTTATATTTTGTTATTTTTCTTTTGTTACATAATATATTAATTTTAGATATTTTTATGATAAATCAGTAATGGTCTTTCATTGAAATAATAGATATTCTTCCATCGAAAACTTCATATACCAATCTGTGTTTTCTGTTTATTCTGCGACTCCATAACCCCGCCAATTCAAATCTTAAAGGTTCCGGTTTTCCCATGCCTGTGAAAGGATGTTGACAAATATCTTCAATCAAGTCGGAAATCCGTTTCATTATTTTGATATCCTGCCTCTCTTTCCAATATTTACGGTCTTCCTGCGCTTTCTGTTTATATTCTACCTCCACAAATCTTCAGTTTTTATGACTACTCCTTTATTTTTCCTGCTCTTTTGTATTTGCTTCACAAAATCCTCATTATAAGGAGAATCTTCTCTTTTGATTTTGAATACTCCGGCAGACTTGATAGAATTGACAATGCTGTTTGCCAGTTCATTTGCAGGGTTATATTCCAATGTTATTGTTGCCATATTGCTGTTTTTGTTTAGTCCTAAAATCAAATTCGTCAGCGCAAAATTAGGAAAAATTTCTGAATTTCAAATAAAAACCGAAAATTTTATTGTGCTATGCAAAGAGAAGCGATAGAATATGATACATTGATAGGATAAAAAGGTTATAAGAAGCATGGTATATCACGACATAAATGAATTTTGATTGCATTCTAATATACGACACACAAATACCCAAAATTGCATGAGGTAAAAATTGAAAAATAAAACCGATAAATGACAGTTGCTCCAACTGCACAGTATCAAAATTCCCATAGTGCATTAAGGCAAAAACCAAAATATAACCTATAACAATCCCTCTTTTAGCCCTTTCTTTTTTATAACGGTTGTAATGGATGAAATTAATGATGCTGATTACAAGGAAAATAAAAAATAGCAGAAAATTGAAACGCTGGTATGCATACAGACATCCCAAAACAATCCATACATTGGTACTTGTATTCTTGTTAATCAGCGGATATCTGAATATAAACTCTTCAAGAACAGGCGCAATTATAACGCCTAATATCACAATGCTGAAAAAATTATTGGTTAAATCCTTAAAGGATTCGGTTACACCAGCCGTTTGAATACCTGACAGTGTTACAATAATCAGCCAAAAGGAAACAGCCAAAATATTGGAGACAAAAATTAATATGATTTTTTTCTTACCCATTGTAAATGCAAATTTTGTGCAAATATATCAATATTTCAACAAAAACCGAAATAGATTTTGCCTGTTTATTATTTTTTTACTTTATAGGTCGAGTTCAGATTACAGGAATACTTTTGTCGTTGCGCCGTTTAATTTTACGATTTGTTTTATAGCCGTTTCCGGATTGCTTTCTGGCGACGAAAATATTTCATAGTTGTAATTATTGAATGGAATTTATATATTATGAATATCCGTATAAGACCCTAAAAAATTATGCAATACCATGATTGATGTTTCATGGATCTTTCCCGTTAGGGACAATATATTGGTAGAAAATAGATTGTCTCCTCAATCGGCATGCCGTCAGGTACGCAATATGTTGGATTATTTTCCCGTATCGTGTACCTGACGGCACGCTTTTCCCGGAATTACCCTTTGTTCTACCAATATTACATCCCTGACGGGATTTTAGGAGAATATACGGATACTCATTTTATATATTTTGCAGGAGATTCGGGAATACCGGATGACTGCCGGGCAATATTTCCGCAGGAAATAAAATAGAAAGGAAGGAGGAAATTATCCTTTTTTGTGGCTGTCCGGACTGCGATATTGCCGATTTCATGATTTTTAATGAAATTATTTTGATTTTCCTTGCAGTAAAAAAAATGTTGTATCTTTGTCATACTTTTTCTTCAAAAAACAATTGTGTGTGGTGGCATTTTAATAATTATTATAAATGAAAAGAATAATATTTTTGATGGCAAGTGTCTTATGTGTAACGGCTTGCAACAACGAGATTGATACGGATTTGAATATTCCGAAAGATTCGGACGTAAGGATTACACTCAAAATACCCGATGCGCAGGTTTTCACTTACAGCACGGCGACCGAAAGAGAATGTTACATTTTTGATCTTTGGATACTGGAATTTGACAGCAATACGCTGGATACTGCCGTTTTGATAGACGGAGCGGATATTGCCTACAACGGACAGGCAACCCAAATGCTTCCGCAATTACCCTTTGAGGTAGAAAACGGCCACAAAATTATCCTGCTTGCCAATACACATATCACGACGCTTCCGCCGGGCATTATTACTCCGGGAAATATTAACACGATGTTTTCGAGCGGTGCGAATGTAGGATCCTATTTTCCGGAAGGCAGCTATCTTCCAATGTATGGAGAAATAGCAAGTTGGGGCACGACGTATGACTGCGAAATGATTCGAGCCATTGCCAAAATTCAGGTGAGACTGGGCGAAACGTTTACGGATCTGACCGGTTCAAACGCTTGGCCCAATGGCGTATATTGTAGTCTGGTTAATGTCCCGATTAAAGGAGAAATTCAGCCGTCATCCACAATAACGGGTATTCCGGCCGACCCATTTAATTCAATAGGTCCCATGCTCCGGCTACTCCAGTTTGATGTAAACACCACCAACCCGAAATCGGTTTGCATTTACGAGTATAATTCAAGTACGAGAGATATTGCCGGAAATACCATTTCTCCCACGGTTTTCGAGAAAGAAAGATTATTCCTGCATATCATGACAAACGACGGTTTATTTCATTGGCGCCTGGATTTCTACGATTCCAACCCGACCTCTCCAACCTATAAACAGTTTATTGACGTCAAGCGCAACTGCCATTATATTTTTACGATTAACAGGGTGAGCAGTCCGGGTTATTATGCGACCGGGATGCTGTATTACTACAATCCGGGCAGCAATATCGAATATATGGTGGAAGTGCGGGACGGTGCCAACCATATCACATCCAACGGTCAGTATGCCGTCGTGACAAGCGTTGATACGGCTTATGTTTCGGCAGGAGGTGTATCCGGCGTTACGGTTGCAACGGTGAGGTACGTGGAAGGTAACGGAATGACATTGTATCCGACAACGCTATCTCCTGCCTATTCAGGTGTAACAAGCACCGCTTTCCCTGCCAATGCGGATTTAACAGTCCATTCGCCGACATCGTTTTCCGGCATGATCAATGATACAAATATAAACGTTGTAATATCAACAACGCCGGCATTTACAGAGGGTACAATCGAATTTAAACTGGGAAATATCTATCACAGATTGGCGGTGAAAGCACAATAGAGAGTAACCTCCGGCTTTATATTTCTCTCTCAATCCGGTTTTTCCCCGGAAAGAAAGTTGTCCCCAATGACAGAAACAGACTTACTGTTAAGTTTAAAAACAAACTTACAGGAATACTTTTGTCGTTACGCCGTTTAATTTCACGATGTAAATGCCTTTGGGCAAGGTGAATGTTTTAGCGCCTACGACGTTTTGCAGGATGATCAGCCGCCCGGTGATACTGTAAACCGACACTGCGCCCGGAACGGTTGCTTTCACATGCAGCACGCCTGACGTTCCCCAAATCGCATTCTCCGCTACCGCTTCGTTGGATACCGTGGGAGTCCATTTGGCATAAAGCGTTACATTGCCTGCCTTATCGTGTATGGTTGCGGATGTGTATTGCGTACCGCCGCCGTTTGCCGCCGTGAACCAGCCGTTAGAGGTATAATTGGCGCGGGTTGGGGTCGGAAGCGTCCCTACGGGTGAATTGTAGGTAACCGTATGCGTTGTCGGACTTACCGTACCGCCCTGTGCATCAAAGGTTAGCGTATATTGTTTTGCCTTGAAAACAACCCGAATCGTATGGTTCGCCGTTACGTCGGTAAATGAATAACTGCCTGCTACCGGAATATTCGCGCCGTCAACGGTAATTTTGTCTATTTCGTAGCCGGTATTGGGGTGGAAATCAAATGTTTGATTGGAGCCTTGCGTAACAGATACATTTCCGGCAGGCGAAATGGAGCCGCCGCTTCCCGCCGACGCCGTAATCGTATAAACGGGAATTGCCGTCCATTTGGCATAAAGCGTTAAATCTCCTGCCGTATTATAAACCGTTGAGGCTGTGTATCTTGTACCTTCACCGTTTACTTCCGTGAACCAGCCGCCAAAAGTATAGCCGTTTCGCCTGGGGGTTGGCAGCGTTTCCAAAACAGAGCCGAATGTAACGGTTCGTGATGTCGGACTTACCGTACCGCCTTGCGCGTCAAAGGTCAGCGTGTATGTATTGGGCGTCCAATTGGCATAAAGCGTTAAATCTTCTGCATTGTTATAAACTGTTGAGGCTGTGTATCTTGAACCTTCGCCGTTTACTTGTGTGAACCAACCTGCAAAAGTGTAGCCGCTTCGGGTTGGGGTTGGTAAATCTCCCACAGCTGCGTCATCCGTAACGGATTTTGTGGTCGGGTTTACCGTTCCGCCTTGCGGGTCGAAGATTAGCGTGTACGTGTTTATGACAGCCGTCCATTTCGCATACAGCGTTATATCTTCTACATTATTATATATAGTTGCAGATGTGTATTCCGTACCGCCGCCATTGATTTCCGTAAACCAGCCGCCAAAGGTGTAACCGCTTCGGGTTGGGGTTGGTAAATCTCCTACGGCTGCATCATAAGTTACGGATTGCGTTGTCGGATTTACCGTTCCGTTTTGTGCGTCAAAAGTCAGTGTGTAGGTATTGACAATCCAATTTGCATAGAGCGTTAAATCTTCTGTATTATTGTACACCGTTTTGGATGTGTATTCCGTACCGCCGCCATTGATTTCCGTAAACCAGCCGCCAAAGGTGTAACCGCTTCGGGTTGGAGTTGGCAAATCTCCTACGGCTGCATCATAAGTAACGGATTTTGTGGTCGGATTTACCGTACCGCCTTGCGGGTCGAAAGTTAGGGTGTAGGTGTTAACGATAGCCGTCCATTTGGCATAAAGCGTAAAATCTTCTACATGATTATTACATACAGTTTTGGAGGTGTATTCCGTACCGCCGCCATTGATTTCCGTAAACCAGCCGCCAAAAGTATAGCCGCTTCGGGTTGGGATTGGCAAATCTCCCACGGCTGAACCGGGCGTTACGGTTTGTGTTGTCGGGTTTACTCCGCCGCCTTGCGCGTCAAAGGTTATGGTCAGGGAGCAGACCGTATTGAATGTAATATGTTGAGAAGCAGAAGAATGATCGCCACAATCATTGGCAGCCGCAACAAAAATTTTATATTGTTTGCACGGTTGAAAATAAGTCGCATTATTCAGTCGAAAACTGTTATTGGGAATATTGGAATAACTCCACCAACTTCCATCGAGGAAAAAGGAAAGTTTATAGGACGTCGCCCCCGGTACGGCGTCCCACGTTACAGTTCCGCCGGTACGGGTTGGATTTGAAACAGTTACATTGGTCGGCGCATCAAGCAAATTTTGCATTCTGTCCGAATAATAGGCAACAACGTGTTTCATTTCCCGTAAACTGCGGGCGGCGTCGGCTCTCTCCGCATCTCCCGTCGCTACTTCCAGATAGGAGATTTTCGGGTTTGAAAAATAGGGAACTCTGTTTCTGCTTATATTGTCGCTATAATACGCGCCGTCCGGATAACTCATTAGCGAACAGTATTTTTGATTGTTCGTCGTTTCTGTCCAGTCCCAACCCTGCGAGTAGGGGTATATGCCTGTTGAAGTTGCCGAACTTTGGTTGGCGCCGTGTCCCAAGCCCATATTGTGTCCAAGTTCATGGATGGTAGCGGGAGAATTGTCGCTGACTGCCGAACCGATATTTACGACCGAAAATGCAAAGTCATAATTTCCGATTGTTTCGTTTTTAAGCACGTACCCCAGTCCTCCATAGTTTGATTCGGTCGTAAGCAACTGTACCAAATCTGCCTTGTATTGCTGGCGTAAAGCGTGTACCTCATCCATGTAACCGTCATTTGTGGTGGTCAAATAAACAAGTGCATCGTTCATGTTCGATTCCTTATAATCCACCTGTGCCGAATGTGCAAGAGTCAGCGTAATACCTGTTTGACTGTTCTCCAGACATAGATTTCCATAGGCAATTATCCTGGACGCCACCACATCGGTTCCGCCAGAAGCGGAGGCATAGTTTGCCGCCGCCGCACTGAAAACGATCATCACGTCAATGGTGGCAGGGGCGTCCACATCTTTAGTCTCGGGAACGCATACAGTTCCCGGTTGCGGCGGCTGATCGCCTGCGACCTTCATTTCTTCCGGAATAATGACGGCGTCATTCCCGCAGCCGGGTATTTCTACCTCTCCCTGAGCGATTTCAAGCAAATAATGCTGTCCGGAGGCAACATCGTACCGGGTGCCAAAGCCCAGTTCGAGTTCGGGAATGGAAACGGTTACGAGCGATTTTCCTTCGGCGTCCGTTGCGATGATGGCAAATCCCATCGGATAATCGGGCAGTTTGAGCGTAAGCGCCGCCGTTCCGTTTACGTCTGTCGTTATACTGCTGATTGTAGCGCTATAACTCTGATTTTCAAATAACTGCAATAATACGATATCTCCTTTCCCAACGCTTGTCGCGCTTTGCAGAACGGGATTGAGAGCGAATGTGCGGGCGGCTTTTGCCGCTTCGAGAAACTCCGGAGGTGCGAAGTTTTCGGTGTTACGGAGCGAAAAAACTCCACTGTTGTTCAGATTGTGAACAGTCTGTGCCGACAGGGAAAAACTGAAAACGATTAAAATTGCAGTCGCCAGTAAATGTGTCATTTTTAGAAAATGCTGATACATAATATATTATATTTAAAAATTCCTCTCGGAATCCGGTTAATCGTTAAAAAAGGTTATCGCTACAAAAGTAATGCTTTTTTTTGAATTTGCAAAAAAAATGTGGATTTTTTTTTAGAAATGGAAAATAATTAACCTGTTATACCATATCCATATAAAATACAGTCTAATAATAAGAAAAGTTGGAGGATTCAATTATTATGCTTATCTTTGCCCTAAATTTAACATGTAATTATATGGCAAAAGCATTGGAAATA
>JAITMT010000291.1 GCA_031277235.1 Tannerella sp. | reverse complement strand
TTTTCTTCTTTTTTCCCGTATTTTCCTCCGCAAGCCATCAGTATAAATCCTGCCAAAAAGCAGATAAATACTTTCACTAAAATGCTGTTAAACTTATACATAATCTATATTGTTTTTTTTCTATACATTAGACTAATCACAACAAAGGTACAGAAAATTCCCGAATTACACACTTATTTCTAAAAAATAGACAGGGAAAAAGATACCTTTGAAACAGTCTCAAGCCTGTCAATTCATTTTTTCCATCATTCCGCATACTCTGTTATTCAGCACTTGATGCGGAATATCTTCAAAGACAACGATATGCCAAATTGACACTTTTTATAAAATTCACAAGTATTGTTTTTACATTTATTAATTTCACACAGATTTTACAAAATGAAATATATTATCGCATGCGCTGAAATATAAAATTTTATAATGGGCGATGTGGATATTTATATGGATTTCATCTTTGTATAATCGCTGAATTTTACTTTTGTTATCAATTATGACAATTTGTTATTCATTGAAAAATATTAGTATATATTATTAATAATCAATTAATTATATAAAATATATAATGTATTACTTTAATGTATTTTCCGGAATTTGCTCAAAAAAACGCAAATATGCGTTATAAACAGTCATAATACATGGATTTATTGTATTTATTTATTTTATTATTAATGAATTATGAAATTATATTAAAGTTTTACTTGAAGGGCTGATTTTTGCAAAATAGGGTAGGGTAGGGGCAATAAAGGTTGCAAGTTATTTTACAAAATTCTGCTATATTTATAAAAACTTAAAACAGGCAATAACCTGTCAGTGGATTGCGTTTTGCAACGGATTAGGCAGAATATTATAACATTTCCCGGTTGTGATGCGTGTTAAAGCGCTGCGACCATTTTACGGATTTTGGCAAGACGCGCCGACAGTTTACGGTCTTGATGTGCCACCTGCATGTTGTATTTGAATTGTATGCGCATCAGGGAATCGGCAGGAACGCCCAATGCGGCTTCAAACATCATTGCTGTTGCCGTTGTGAGCGGTCGCCGTTCATTGAGTATATCATTCAGAACTTTATATGAGATACCCATCTGTTCAGCCAACAGTTTTTGTGAGATACCCCTGTATTCAATTTCATCTTTCAAAACTTCACCCGGATGCGTCGGGCTGAATGCGAATCCTAAATTACCCATAACTATTTTATTTGTAATGATTTGACAATTCTATAATCTGCGGCAAAGGTAATTATCTTTATTGAATCTACAAAGTAGAAAAGAATTATTTTCAATGATTATCCGTATATTCTCCTAAAATCCCTTTATGGATGTAATATTGGTAGAACAAACGGTAATTCCCGGAAAAGCGTGCCGTCAGGTACACGATATGGGAAAGTGATTCAATATATTGCGTACCTAAAGGCACGCTGATTGAGGAAATAATCTATTTTCTACCAATATATTGTCCCTACGGGACAGATATATGAAACATCAATCATGGTATTACATAATTCTTTAGGGTCTTATACGGATATATTCATTTTATTTTTTCTTTCATGTTTTTGTCTAAAAGAGATATTCAATGTTATACCCGAATTTTGCAATCCGTCAGGATTGCATCGCTCGGTAGAAAGGTTAAAGCCTCCCCCAACCCCTCCGAAGGAGGGAAACTTCCTCCCCTTTGGAGAGCAGGGCTGTTAAGTTCTATTCCCGTCAGGGAATACCGCTCGGTAGAAAATGTTTCCCGTTATTGGTTACATTCCGTACGGAATGCATCCTGTGGGTGGATTGCCTTTCTACCGAGCGATGCATTCCTGCGGAATGCCTAAATAATACCCGGTTTATTTTAGAACTTGACAACCATGCCTTTGGGGAGGGACTATTTTCTGCCGAGCGAAAATCCTTACGGAATTTTAGTCCTGAAATTGAGTAGTCATAGCATCTAAATACTGTTCCGGATTGACTTTACAATCGTTAATATACAATTACAAATATTTGTTTACAAATTTATATTTCAAGAAATTAAAATATTTTACATTTGTGATTTGCAAAAGTAAAATATAGTCTGTACTTTTGTAACCTGATTGAGCAATATGATTTATGACAAAAAGACAGTAAAAACATGAAAGAGAGAATCGGTAAAATCATGGATATGAGAGGAATGAACTCTACGCAGTTTGCCTCCGCCACAGGTATAAAGACGGCAACGCTGTCGCATATTTTTTCGGGACGCACTTTTCCGAGCACGGAAGTCGTCAGTAAAATCCTCGAAAGGTTTCCCGACGTCAGCCCCGACTGGCTGTTGTTCGGAAAAGGCGAAATGCTACGGAGCGGAACGCCGCCTGCTTCGGAAAATCGGCTGGGATTAGTCTTTGATCATCAGGCAAGCGACGGAGAAACAGTTAACAGTCAGTCGGATGTATCTAAAAAGTCTGATAATAAGGAAATTATATACGTTGAAAAACCTGCGAAAACCATCGAGAAACTGATGATTTTCTATTCCGACAATTCATTCGAGACGTTTGTAAAGGAATAGTTTGTTTAGTGTGTAGTTTTTAGAGTTTAGAGTGTAGTTCTTAATTGACAATGTCTGGAATTTTCAAATTCCGGATTTCGCCAAAATGTCAGTCCGCAAAAGTTTGGCATTTTTTTTGACGTTGGCAGGGATAGAAAAAACAAAAATGTAAAAAGATAGAAAAAACAAAAATGTAAAAAATATGGCAAAAGAACAAATTCAACAAGGCAACATCGGGGTAACGAGCGAGAATATTTTCCCGATTATCAAGAAATTTCTGTACAGCGATCACGACATTTTTCTGCGTGAAATCGTGTCCAACGCTATTGATGCGACGCAAAAACTGAAAACACTGTCTTCGGTAGGAGAATTTAAGGGCGAACTGGGCGATTTGTCCGTTCGCGTGAGCATTGACGGCAAAAAACTGATTGTTTCGGACCTCGGTATCGGTATGACAGCCGATGAAATTGACAAGTATATCAATCAGATAGCCTTTTCGGGCGCCGAAGAATTTGTAAATAAATACAAAAACGACGCCGCTTCGATTATCGGACACTTTGGCTTGGGCTTTTATTCGTCGTTTATGGTGGCAAAAAAGGTCGAAATCATCACAAAATCCTACAGGGAAGGCGCTACGGCGGTGAAATGGAGCTGCGAAGGAACGCCCGAATACGAAATGACCGAAACCGAAAAAGAGGGTAGGGGAACCGACATCATCATCCATATTGACGATGAAAACAAGGAGTTTCTCGAAAAAAACAAGGTTTCGGAACTGCTGAACAAATATTGCCGCTATTTACCGATACCGATTGTTTTCGGTAAAAAACAGGAATGGAAAGACGGTAAATATGCTGATACGGAGGAAGATAACATCATCAACGAGACGAATCCGCTGTGGACGCGCAAGCCAAGCGAACTGAAAGACGAAGATTACAAGGCGTTTTACCGCGACCTGTATCCGATGGCGGAAGAGCCGCTTTTCTGGATTCATCTGAACGTGGATTATCCGTTCAACTTGACGGGAATTTTGTATTTCCCACGCATCAAGAGCAATATGGATATTTATAAAAACAAGATACAACTGTATTGTAATCAGGTGTTTGTAACGGATTCGGTCGAAGGTATCGTTCCCGAATTTATGACGCTGCTGCACGGTGTGCTGGATTCGCCGGATATTCCGCTGAACGTGTCGCGTTCGTATTTACAGAGCGACCAGAACGTGAAGAAAATATCGGCGCACATCACCAAGAAAGTGGCTGACCGTCTGGAAGATATCTTCAAGAACGACCGTCCGCAATTTGAAAATAAATGGGACGATTTGAAGATTTTTATCGAATACGGCATGTTGAGCGATGAAAAATTCTACGAACGCGCCGAAAAATTCGTTTTGTTGAAAGATATTGACAGCAAGTATTTTACGCTCGAAGAATACAAAACGCTGATTAAGGACAGCCAGAAAGACAAAGACGGCGTTCTGGTCTATCTGTATTCGACCAGCCCCAACGACCAGTACAGTTACATCCAAGCCGCTAAGGATAAGGGATATAACGTGTTATTGCTGGACGGGCAACTGGATATTCCGCTGATTGGAATGCTGGAACAGAAACAGGACAAAACGACGTTTGTGCGCGTGGACAGCGATACCGTCGGCAACCTGATTCGCAAGGACGAAGCGAAGGAGGTGTCGCTGACCGAAGAACAGCGAAATGCCTTGCAGGAAGTATTCAAAAGCAAGATTCCGACGCTGGAAAAGACCGATTTCGTCGTAACGTTCGAATCGCTCGGTAAAGACGCCAATCCCGTTATGATTACGCAAAGCGAATATATGCGTCGTATGCGTGAAATGGCTGCGATTCAGCCCGGTATGTCGTTTTATGGCGAGTTGCCGGACAGTTACAATCTGGTATTGAACAGCGAGCATAAACTTGTTAAAAAAGTGCTGGCAGACGAAGAAAACGCCTGCAACGCCAAAGTAAAGCCGGTTTTGGATGAAATCAAGGGCTGGGAAACGCGCCAACACGACTTGCGCGAAATTCAGAACAAGAAAAAATCGGACGAAATCACGGAATCCGAAAAGCAGGAATTGACCGACGCCAACAAGAAACTCGACGAACTGCGCGAGCAACGCAACAGTATTTACAGGGATTTTGCAAAGGACAACAATTTAGTCAGCCAACTGATTGACCTGGCGCTGTTGAGCAACGGCATGTTGAAAGGCGAATCGCTGAGCCGGTTTGTGAAACGGAGCGCGGAGATGATTGGGTGAAATTTATGTTGAATAACTTGGATGTACGAAAACAAGTACGTATCTTTGTACTTTAATTTGGTCAAAGATACAGTTATGAAAGTTGCAAGTTATTCGGAATTTAAAAACAATTTGAAATTTTACCTGGATTCAGTCATAGACGATAACGATATTCTCATTATCAGACAGGCGAAAGGAAGAGCAGGAGTTTTAATTTCACTTGATGAATATAATGCCATCACGGAAAGGGCGAGGAATTTCGCAGATGGACGGGGAAAGCATGGAAGACTTTTTAGTACGGATTAAAACAGTTCGGAATGGGTTCCGAAGCGGATTAATGAAATAGTGTTGGTTGGGTAGTCCATCCATATCAGCAGCAGGTCGTTTTCTATATGGCATTCGAGGCAGCCCTTGTATTCGCCTGTAAGTTGGTGTGGTTTTAGATACAGGGAAATTTGTTTGCCTTCTTCGAGCATTTTAACGACTGCATGCAGTTTTGCGATTTTATCAGGCTGGTTGCGATAACGTTTGTAGTCCTTTCGGAATTTTGTGGTTGCAATTATCTTCTTCATTCTTCGTCCAATGATTTCATGAAGGCTTCGAGGCTTGACGTATCTACGGCTTTCATTCCGATACCGTTTTTAGCATCGTTGATTGCCTGAATTGTCTCTTGATTAGGCTGCTCTTCAATCACGTTATAGAGTATGTTTTCGATGTAGTTGTTTAGGCTGCGGCGTTCACGCCGGGCGGCTTCCTTTAATCTCTGAACTAATTGATAGTCAAAGTGTAATACTGTTTGAACTCTTGCTGTTGTTTCCATATTTTTGCTATTTTTTTGCAAAGATACAACATTTTTTACACTTTTTATAAAGAAAGATTTGAAAGTACGGATTGAAGTACATATCTTTGTACCCGAATTACAAATAAAAAACAAACAGTTATGCAAGTAGCAAGTTATTCGGATTTAAGAAACAATTTGAAAGATTATTTTGACGCTGTAGTAGATGATAATGACACAGTTATCATTAATAGAACAAAAGGGAAAGCCGTTGTACTTATTTCACTGGAAGAATACAATGCCATCAAGGAAACGGAGTATTTGATGAGTTCCAAAAAGATGATGGAAGCGATTCGCAAGGGTGAAGAGGAATTGAAAAACGGAGCGGGCATCGAGCAGATGGACGGGGAAAGTATTTTATAAAAAGCGGAAACAGGGCAGCCATTCGTAAAATAGCGGCATTACTGAAAGACATTACGGAAAAAATGACGGTTGAAATTATTACGATGCGGTATCACTATACTTGAACCGATTGTTTTGATTTTAAATTATGTATAATTAATATTATGTTAAATAGATTCTGTCCTGTAAAGTTCTCTCCTGTTCTCAATAGATTTAACATAACAGACTCAATTCTTTTGAGTTTAGCCGTTTTGGGGGAAATAAAATACAAGATTGCCAAAGTTTTTTTATTCCTGCAAAGTTTTGGGAAATGTTTCCATTTTCGGTATCCTGATATCAGCCGGACTGATTATCAGATAATTTGTTTTCTTTCCGTTGTTTTCCATTTTTAACATTTCTTTTTCCGCTAAATCTTTCAAATCGCGCAATGCCGTATCGGTAGAGCATTTTTGCAGTTTGGCATAAGACGAAGTGCGCAAAAAACCGGCTTCCTTATCGTAATTGTCGT
Source organism: Tannerella sp. (assembly GCA_031277235.1). Classification (GTDB taxonomy): domain Bacteria; phylum Bacteroidota; class Bacteroidia; order Bacteroidales; family Tannerellaceae; genus Tannerella. Next base: position 1,452 of record JAITMT010000291.1, on the reverse strand, counting down.
ATAAATAGTTGATGATGAAACGCTGACGGTCATTAATCCTTTTATCCTTGTGCAACTCCCAAAATTTCGCTTTATCCAACACAATTTCAAGATTTTTTTCGCTGGCAAGCAATGCCCTTTCAAAACAGCCGAGAAACCAAAGCAAATATTCGGTAATATCGCTACCGCCCTTTTGCGTTTTTTCAATGATGTTGTTGTAGTGTTTGTGTTCCTTAAAAAGTTGATTGGACATACTGTAAAAGCGGATTTTACTGTTATCGCTGCGGGCAAGCTGCATATCCATAATCGCTCTTGCAATACGTCCGTTTCCGTCATCAAAAGGATGAACGGTTACAAACCAAAAATGGGCAATAAATGCTTTCAATAAAGGATCCAACCTCTCTCCCACCCCCTCTCCGCGAGGGGGAGCATTGAACCACCGTAAAAAAATGTGCATTTCCGGTTGAATTTTTTCAGGTTCCGGCGCCATAAAATGAACTTTTTCTTTTCCAAAAGAACCCGACACGACTTTCATGCCGGCGGAACGATACCGTGCAACGTCAATTTTGTGAAGTCCCGAAAAATGGTTGGAAAACAGCGAATTGTGCCAACCGAAAAGTCGCTCTTCCGTAAGTGGATTTGCATGATTTTGCGTAGCATCCAAAAGTACGTTCACAATGCCTTCAACGTCTCTCGAAACACCGGCAAATTCCGTATTTTCAATACCTAATTTGTTGGCAATTGAAGATCTGACATGTTCCGGATTGAGAAATTCGCCCTCGATTTTTGAAGAATCTACAACATCCAGCGTAAGCGAAATCAAAGTTGATTCCGTCGTTAGATCAAAGCCGAGATTCTGCATTCTGCCGAGCAAGTTGCCCTGCAAATAGCGGGTTTTCACAAGCAACGGATAAATTGCGTTATAATCCCAAACGAAGTCTGTCCAATTATTTCTTTCGTGTATGTACATGATGCACCGTAAATTTTGCGGCAAAAATACAACTTTTTCACCGCAATACCAATTTTTTCATCCTGAATATTTCCCGCAAATTTTGCGGCGAATAATAATAAAACGGCTTCAAATCCTGTTTTGAAGCCGTTCCATGAAAAAAAATTCAAAAATTCAAACTTTTTAAAATTTCCGTTGCTTTCGGGATTTTGTCGCCGTTTTCGTTGTAAATCCCGATGATGTAATTGCCTGTCCAGAGGCACGGAATTTCGCCGTTGTACTTGTCCGTTACCGTCAGGATACCTTCCTTGAAATCAAGCGGTTGCCCGGTATAGGTGAAATAACTCTCCAAAATTTCCTTTGCGGCTTCGGAATTGTCTGCGTCAATCGCAAACAACTGATACGGAACGCCCGATTCGTCGGTATAATTGCAGACATACACCCTGTTCAGGAACTCGTGTCCGATGAAATTGGATGTGATAAACGTCTCTGAATGAGGCAGTTTATTTTCCCGGGGAAAACGG
>JAITMT010000146.1 GCA_031277235.1 Tannerella sp. | reverse complement strand
TAACCGACAATGTTACCAAAAAGCCGGTAAAAGGGATTAGGATAATGTATGAAGAACCTCGTTTCGGTACGATGTATGGAGTACCTCAAACAAGTTATGTACCCAAATCCACTGTCAGTGAAGAAAGTGGAGATTATAAATTGACAGAAAGTAACACAAACACCTACATTCCCAATATACCTGATTATCAGCAAACAGTGTATTTTACTGATATTGACGGAGAAGCAAACGGGTTGTACAAGGACACGGTCGTTGTCGTGGATTTTGAAGATGCGGAGCAAACCAAAAAGGGAAAAAGTTGGTATGAAGGCGAATTTACGGTAACAAAAGATATCGAACTGAAAAAGCACGAAAATGAATAAAAAACCTTCACTCCGCAAACGAATCGGGTTGGAACTGTTCCGCAAAATGCACCGGAACAACGTCAAAATCCACGAGTTGGACACGATTTTCTGGGAATGTACGTTGCGTTGCAATTTGTCGTGCCTGCATTGCGGCAGCGATTGTCGCACCATTGCCAATCAACCCGATATGCCGATTGCTGATTTTCTGGATGTTATAGATAAAAGTACGCCGCAGTTGAATCCCAACAAAACGCTTATCATCTTCACGGGCGGCGAAGCGCTGGTGCGTAACGACATAGAAATCTGCGGATTGGAACTTTATAAGCGCGGTTTTCCGTGGGGAATTGTTACGAACGGCTTGTTATTGACCGAAAAACGCCTCGATTCGCTGTTACGGGCAGGCATGCACTCGATGACGGTCAGTCTCGACGGTTTTGAAGAAGCGCATAACTGGCTGCGCAACAATAAATTGAGTTACGAAAAAGCGCTCAACGCCGTCAAAATGCTGACAAAAACCGACGAAATCAAATGGGACGTCGTAACCTGCGTCAATCAGAAAAGCATAACGCAACTTGCTCAATTCAAGGACTTTCTGATTGAAATCGGCGTCAAGGACTGGCGTATTTTTACGATTTTTCCTGTCGGTCGCGCCGCCGAACATCAGGAATTTCAACTGTCGAACAAAGATTTTACGTATGTCCTTGATTTTATTAAGGATACGCGCAAGGAAGGAAAAATTCACCTGAGTTACGGCTGCGAAGGTTTTCTCGGCAACTACGAGATGGAAGTGCGTGACCATTTCTACGAATGTCGGGCAGGCGTTACGGTCGCTTCGGTACTGGCGGACGGCTCCATTTCTGCCTGTCCGAGCATCCGCTACAACTATCAGCAGGGTAATATTTACAAAGACGATTTCATGACGGTGTGGAACGAAAAGTTTCAGCCATTCCGCAACCGCGAATGGGCGAAAAAAGGCGTATGCACGGACTGCTCGATGTTTCGCTATTGCGAAGGCAACGGAATGCACCTCCACAACGACGACGGCGACCTGCTTTTTTGCCACTATCACCGGATAGAATCCGCATAATGTCCGTAACGTATATCTCGAATGCAGCGCATTACGACCTTGTAATCAGCCGGATAGCGAAAGTCAAGCGTACCTTGTGGCTCGGAACAGCCGATTTGAAGGATTTGTATGTGAAGTTCGGAACGCAATCCGCGCCTTTCCTGAAATTGCTTGCCGATTTGATCAGTCGCGGCGTCGAAATCCGCCTGATTCATGCCAAAGAACCGGGCGCTAACTTCCGCGCCGATTTCGACAAATATCCCGCATTATTCAAAGGTTTGGAACGGGTGCTTTGCCCGCGCGTGCATTTCAAACTACTCATTTTCGACCTGCAAACTGCCTATATCGGCTCGGCAAACCTCACGGGAGCAGGCATCGGGATGAAAAGCGCCGATTCACGCAATTTTGAAGCCGGCATCCTGACCGACGAACCCGAATTAGTCCATGCCGCCACCGAGCAGTTCGACGCCGTCTGGCGAGGCGATTATTGCAAAAAATGCCGCAGGAAAGGGTTTTGCGGGGATAAGATTGTTAACTGAATATGATTTTATTGCAAAAATATTATTTATACGTTGATTATGAGAAACTTGGAGATACACGGGGTTCCTATTCCTTTCTCTTAGCCGAGCCGGTTTTGTGGCCGGAGCGGTCGTAATAGGTTTTGTTACCGGTTCTTTTGTCGGTTTTGACACTGCCTGTTTTGTGTCCGGAGGCGTCGTAGGTCGTTACATTGCCGTTATTGTCTTTTTGGGTGGAGCCGGTTTTGCGTCCCGAACTGTCGTAATAGGTTTTATTGCCGGTTCTTTCGTTGGTTTTGACGCTGCCCGTCTTGCGTCCGGAGGCGTCGTAGATGGTTACGTTGCCGTTACTGTCTTTTTTGGCGCTGCCGGTTTTCCTGCCCGATGCGTCGCAGGTTGTGCTGTTGCCGTTTTTATCGGTTTTGATGGTTTCTTTTTTCCTCCCCGCCGAGTCATATTTTGTTTTTATGGTTTGGGCAGACAAAGAGGATGATGATAATACGCTTATTATCAATGCTATCCAAAAAATATTTCTTGCTTTCATTCTAAATAAATATTTAAATCATTGAAAATAAACATTTTATCGAATCCAGGGGGCGGGATTCAGTTTCGTACGGTCTTTCCAGATTTGGAAATGCAGGATTGTTTCGTTGCCTTTTTCGGTGTCGGTGTAGATTTTACCGATGGGCTGGCGCGTGTTCACGATATCGCCGGCTTTCACATATACCTGACTGATATTGCTATACACGGTGAGATAGTCTCCGTGCCTGATAATCACGTTGTAATTGTATCCGGGCATCACGAACACCATGGTAACCACCCCCTTAAAGATGGCTTGCGCGTCGGTGCCCGCCGTTGTTTGTATGTCAATGCCGCTATTGTTCGTTCTGACGTGCGACAGTTCCCGGTGCTGATGTTCCCCAAAACCCAGTACAATCGTATGTTTGCCCGTTACGGGATACGGCAGTTTGCCCTTGTTGCCGGCGAAATCTTTGGAAAGACCGGATTCCGACTCCGTCAACACGTAAGTTCCTTTTGATGAGGGTTTTTTGGCAGGCTGTTCCGTTTTGGGTGCCGGCTCCGTTTTTTCGGGTGCGGCGGCAGGCGTTTCGGTGTTTGTCTCCGCAACATCTTTTTTTACCTCGGGTTCCTGTTTTTGAACGGGTTCCGGAGTGGTCGCAGGCAAATTTTGCTCGGATTTTTTTATGTCTTCCGCTATTAATTTATCTATTTGATTATCAAGCGCTTTTGCGTTTTTCTGCTTTTGCTGCAATTCGCTTTGCAGGGCTTTCTGTTTTTTGCTGAGTTCGCTCACTTCTTTTTGCTGTATAACTTCCTCTTCTTCAATCTTTTTACCTTCCTCCGTGCGTTGCGCAATCAGTGACATTTTCTCGCCGCGCGATTTTTGCAAATCCGTTTTCCGTTTATTAATCTCGCTCTGTTTGAGGATAATACGGTTTGCCTCGTCTTTTTGCCAGTTGGAATATTCTTTCAGATAACGCATGCGGCGGTAAGACTGCGAGAGGTTTTCGGCGGAAAGAATGAGCAACATTTTGTATTGCGCCGTACGGTGTTCCTGTTGCTGCGTTTGCATGGATTTGGCGTAGTTTTCCTTGATTTTCTGCAAGTCTTTTTCCAATATTTCTATTTCGTTGTTTATTGATTTGATTTTCAGATCAATAACTACAACTTCCTGCTCCAGCAAACTCACAATCCTCCGGCGCGACAACAATTGTTGCGCAAGAAGATTCAACCGGTTAAGCGAATTGGCGGCGCTGGATTTTGTTTCGGAAAGCAACTGTGTCGTTAATTTTATATCTTCGAGTGCATCATTTCGCTGGCGTTCAAGTTCTTCAATGGGAACAATTACCACAGGCGCTTTGATTTCCGCGACCTTTTTCCCGTCATCCTGCGGTTTTGCTTTAGCCGCGGTCGTTTTGGCAGGCGTTTTGCTTTTGGCTGCTGCTTTCTTTTTGGTCTGTGCATCGGAAATCACTGATACACAGCAAATCATAATCAATAATAAATACAATCTTTTCATTTCAGTTCAAGCATTTTTAGAATTTGTGATAAAGTTACGCGCTCATACCCCGAAGGTATTTTGAAGTCGGTAGTAATCGGCTTGTTGAGTTCAGGATCTGAAAGTAAGAGTGTTACGCTCCCGTGTTCTTCTTCGTCTCCGGTTAAACTTGCCGTCATCTTCATTGGAAACTTTTGATTGTCAATATTTTGAAAATCATCATACAACCATTTTAACATATTTTTTTCCGTATTTTGCTCGATAACGGTAGAAAGCAACTTTTCGCTGCCATCCGCTACAAACCTGTAAATCAATCCCGTAGCATCTTCGGTCATAAATTCCGCCTTTCTCTCCGAATCGCGGGCATATCGAAAATTGGAAAATTGTTTGGTTGTCAGTTCGTTATGACCGGGTAAAAAGATTTTGTTCGTGAAGAGCGCCTGCAAATTGTTAAAATTAAAATCAACTGCCGTTTTACCTTTTAGATTATCGTAACTCTCTAATATATAGCGCTTATTGAAACGGTCAATTATTTTTACGCTATCACCCGTCAGTTCAATTTTGAAAGCCTCAATGCCCAAAAACGGTTGCACGGAGATTTGAATGACTTCGTTGTTCCTCATTTTCAGCGTCGCCCGCGAACTCAATTCCTTGCCGGGCGTTGTTAATTCCAATTTCAGTCGGGCAGATAACGTATTGAAACGCAATGAATTGTCTATGACGGAAGAAAAAAACGCTTCTTCCGTTTTCAGTATTGCATTGCTTGACGACTCGGCTGTCTTTAGCGACTTACAACCTGATAACAAGCAAATTATACATACAACCCAAATCGAACTCAGCGGCAGGATACGGCTATCCGGCGGCTTCCGTTCAAAGATTTTCACCGTCCTCATTTGTCGTTCCGTCCGTATTGTTAATCAATTCCTCTTCCGTTTCTTCAAAATATTGCTTTTCTTCAATTTTTCTGTCTAATGTCGTGCTATTTTTACCCGCCTCTTTTGCTTTTTGCCACTGCTCCAAAGCCTTTTCCTTCTCACCCGACATATAGAGTATATCTCCGTAATGATCAAGCAATTCCGCGCTTCCTTCCATATCTTTTGAAATTGCCTGTTCGATATAGATTTTTGCCAGAAAATAGTTGCCCTGCATGAAGAAAATCCAGGCATAAGTATCTATGTATGTGGCATTATCGGGTTCAAACTTGATACATAGGGCGCTCATGCGTTCTGCCTTCGTCAAGTCTTTTTTCAAGAGAGACAGATAGTAGGCGTAATTATTCAAAGCAACAACATTTTTATCGTTGAATATCAGTGCTTTTTCATAGTTGGCAAAAGCGCTGTCTGTTTGGTTCATCCGGAAATAAGTATCACCGATTTGTCCGTAAAAATCCGAAATCACAGGCTTGTTTTCTTCATCTTCGGAAAAAGATGAAATGGCTGATTTATAAGCATCTATTGCATTTTGATATTCCTTTTTCTGGAAATATGCAATTCCGAGATACAGGCTGAACATGGATTCGTCGGGAAAGATGGTTTTACATTTTTGACACACTGCAATCGCTTCGTCAAATTGATTTTGGCGAAAGTACAATCCCAGCAACTGTTGCCAAGCCATCTGATTTTCAGGCTCGCTTTCGGTAACCAATTGATACTGAAACTTTGCCTCGTCATTTTTCTCCTGTAAAACCAAAAAATCACCATACGACAGTTTCAACCTCGATTCTTCGGGATGTTGCTCCAACAACGTCTGAAACAGCGAATTAGCCCCTTCGGTATCCTGCTGCGATCGTTGCAGTTGCACAATATAACGCGCTAATATACTGAGTTTTGTATTCACATCCAACTTTTTGTTCAACAAAGCGCCGTTGATTTGCTGTTTAGCGGCTTCGGGATTTCCCGTTTTCTCGTAATAGTTAGCCATAGATACGTGATAATAAGGTGATTCAGCATCAATTTCGTGCGCTTTGACATAGTATTGCAACGCCTTGACGGTATCGTCCTGCTGCAAATAAAGGTCGCCCAGCATAATCATGTAGCGCGTCTCGGTCGGGAATTTTTCGGAAAGTTTTTCCATTTCCTCAAAAGCCTTGTTCGACTTTTCAAGCATCATATACAGTTGATACTTAGCCATTGACAATGCTTCGTACATGCCCATTGCATTTTCCAGTGCATCGTAGGTCTCGATGGCTTTTCCGATCTCGCCCATTCTCGTGTAAGACTCTGCCAAATAGTAGTTTAGTTCGGGTTTATCCGGTGATTTTTTGACCAAATATTCATATTCTTCGGCTGCTTCCCCATACATTCCCATGTTAAAAAAAAGAGATGCCAAGGCGTTGTGATAATCCTGATTATCAGGTGCATAAAAAACGGATTTTTTAATCAGCGCTATGGCTTCTTCGGGCTTGTCCAAATCCAGATAATACGACGAAAGTTCGTACAGGGCGGCTGACGATGTGGAATCTATCTCGATACATCGCTTGAACATTTCATAGGAAGCATCAAATTTTCCGGTATTTTTCAGATTCAATCCTTCCAGGAAAAAATAATTCACTTTACGCTGCTGTTCGGGCGTAAGTATCTGTTTTTCTTGTCCGTAAGCGCCAAGCGTCATTCCAAAAATTAAAAATAATATATACAGTTTTTTTTTCATAAACAATTTACTATTAATCAATTAACTTTTTCCTGTGTGTCCGAAACCGCCGGCGCCGCGTTCCGTTTCGTCCAGCGTCTCTTCCAATTGCCATTCCACATGCGAATGATTGGTGATAACCATCTGACAGATACGTTCTCCGTCGTTGATAACAAACGTTTCGGACGAGAGATTTATCAAAATAATACCGATTTCGCCCCTGTAATCAGCGTCAATCGTGCCGGGCGTGTTTAGCAACGTGATACCGTGCTTGACGGCAAGTCCGCTACGGGGACGCATTTGTGCTTCATAGCCAACGGGAAGCGCTATGTATAAGCCTGTTGGGATCAATTTTCTTTCCAGCGGCTTCAATTCGACCGGCGCTTCGAGATAGGCACGAATATCCATGCCCGCCGACAGCGCGGTTGCATACTGTGGAAGCGGGTGGTGGGATTTGTTTACGACCTTTACTTGCATAAATTTTTTGCTATTCAACTTGCAAAGATAGCAAAAATTCACAAGTAATTACTACACTTTCGATTATATTAACTTTTTTTATGGATTAGATCGAGTAATTTTTCCACCGCTTCTTCTTCGGGTATATTTTTGAGTATCAAGTCTTTCCCTTTGTACAGGCTGATTCGTCCGCGACCTGCGCCGACATAGCCGTAATCGGCGTCCACCATCTCGCCCGGACCGTTGACAATGCAGCCCATTACGGCGATTTTCAATCCGACAAAGTGCTGTGTAGCAGCCTTTACCTTCCGGAGCGTCGTTTCCAGATCGAAGAGCGTGCGCCCGCAACTTGGGCAGGCAATGTATTCCGTTTTCGTAATTCGCGAGCGTGTTGCCTGCAAGATGGAGTAAGCCACAGGAATCTCATTTTCAGGCTGTTCCGATAACGAGACGCGAATCGTATCGCCGATGCCATCAACGAGCAGCGAACCGATGCCAATGGCTGATTTGATGCGTCCATCCTCGCCGTCTCCCGCTTCGGTTACGCCCAAATGTAGCGGATAATGAAAATCCTCCGCGTCCATTCTTTCAACTAACAGACGTACAGCCTTGACCATCAGCGTTGTATTGGAAGCTTTGAGCGAAACTACGATCTTGTCAAAATGCTCTTCCCTGCAAATTCTCAACAGTTCGAGGCAACTTTCAACCATTCCGAGCGGCGTGTCGCCGTAGCGGCGCATCATCCGTTCCGATAGCGAGCCGTGATTGACGCCGATGCGGATTGCCGTATCATGTTTCTTGCAGATATTCAGAAAATTAACAAAACGTTCCCGCAACAAAAGTCGTTCCTGCTCAAATTCTTCATCGGTGTAGTCGGAAAAGTCTTTTTTGATGGATTTTACAAAATTACCCGGATTAATCCGCACTTTTTCAACATATTGCGCGGCTACTTCCGCCGCCGCGGAATTGAAATGGATATCCGCTATCAAAGGGGTCATGTAACCGCGTTTACGCAATTCCTCCCGAATCAGTCTCAAACTCTCTGCTTCGCGAACGCCTTGCGCCGTGAAACGCACCAATTCGGCGCCTGCTTCAATAATGCGTATCGCTTGATTTACAGACGCTTCTATATCGTTGGTATCCGTAGTTGCCATTGACTGCACGCGCACGGGATTGTCGCCGCCAATTCCCACGTTCCCAACTTCTACCGCTATTGTCTTGCGTCTCTGATAGTTATCCATCAATTTGTTTTAAATTTATACGATATTTTTTGCAAATCTTCGTTTGCCTTTACGATTTTTTTCTTCAAACTTTCCTTGTAATCAGATAGTTTTATTTTCAATTCCGTATCGCTCGTGGCAAGAATTTGCGCCGCGAGAATCGCGCTGTTGAGCGAGGCGTTGATGCCGACCGTTGCCACCGGAATCCCCGGAGGCATCTGCACAATGGCAAGCAGGGCGTCCATGCCGTCAAGCGACGAATTGATCGGCACGCCGATTACGGGAACGTTTGTCATTGAGGCAATTACGCCGCAAAGATGCGCCGCCATTCCCGCTGCCGCGATGATGACTTTGAGACCTCTGCCTTCGGCATTTTTGGCAAATTGCTCGACGGCTTCAGGTGTGCGGTGAGCCGATAAGGCATTCATTTCAAACGGAATAGCCATTTCGTCGAGAAAGGCTGCCGCTTTTTCCATAACAGGCAAATCCGATGTGCTGCCCATAATTATACTAACCAACGGTTTCATGTTTTTTCGTTTTTAACGGTGCAAAGATAAGCAAAAAAGGGGCTTTCGCCCCGTTTTTTAATTTGAAAATTTGAGGATTTGAAGATTTGACAATTCAGGGATTCGACTTTTTTGAAAAAAATAATGTACATTTGTACAAAATTTCAACAGAAAATGAAAATAAACATAGGAGATAAAGTACGGTTTTTGAACAGTACGGGCGGCGGGACAGTTACGGCTTTTCACGGTAAAAATCAGGTACTTGTGGAGGATGAAAACGGTTTCGACGTGCCGGTTTTGACAGCTGAATGTATCGTCGTGGGCGAAGCAGACAGGCGGATGGAAAACAAAGAGCCGGAGCCGTATAAACCTGTTGCGGTTCAGAAGGAAACGAAACAGCCTGAAAAAGAGAAGTTTATATTTGTCGAAACGCCGCAGGGAGAACGCTTGAACGTCAGCCTCGCCTTTTTACCGACCGATCCTAAATCGTTTATGCAGAGCGCTTTCGAGACGTATTTTGTCAATGAAAGCAATTACTGGCTGTTTATCAACTACATGAACGGCAGTAATAACAGTTGGACAAGCCGTTTCAACGGCTGGATTGAGCCGGATACGAAAATTTTCATCGAAGAATTTGAGAAGTCGGAATTAATTGATTATGAGCGTATTTGTATTCAAATCATAGCGCTTAAAAAGGACAAGCCCTTCTCGCTGAAAAATCCCGCTTCGATTGAGTTGCGGCTGGACACGGTAAAATTCTACAAGTTGCATTGTTTTACAAAAAATGATTTTTTCGACGAGGATGCGTTGATTTTTCCCTTGATAACGAATGATACTCCTGAAAAACAGATGCTTGTAACGGCGTCGGAAATTCAGGAGGCGATGTATGAGAAAAAGGATTTCAAGCCGGAGGCAAAACAGATGCAAAAGCCTGAAAAAAAGCCTGATACGCTCGAAATTGATTTGCACATCAACCAACTGCTCGATACGGCTTCGGGAATGGGCAACACCGAAATTCTCGACTATCAACTCTCTAAATTTCAAGAGGTAATGAAAGCGCAGAAGGGTAAAAAAGGACAGAAAGTTGTTTTTATCCACGGCAAGGGCGAAGGCGTGCTGAGGACGGCGATCGAGAAGGAATTAAAGACGACTTACAAGAGTTGTTGCCGCTTTCAGGATGCTTCGTTTCGCGAATACGGCTTTGGGGCTACAATGGTGATCTTCTTTTAGTTAGTGTGTAGTTTTTAGAGTGTAGAGTGTAGTTATTAGAGTGTAATGATTCTCCTCTTTGGAGTAGATTGTTAAGTTCTAAAATAAACCGGTGTTATTTCGGCATTCCGTAGGAATGCATCGTTCGCTAGAAGAGCCATCCAACCACAGGATGCATTCCGTAGGAAACAACGTTCATCGACCGGATGGGAGATAATGCAACCAACAACGGGAAACATTTTCTACCGAGCGATAATCCCTAACGGGATTAGAACTTAACACCGAAGGACGGGGTGGTTTAAATATACGTAAAATAAAAGAAAAAATGGAAATAGAAAGAAAATTTTTGGTAAAAGATAACTCTTTCATGAATAGGGCTTTTCAGAAACGCCATACCGTGCAGGGTTATTTATGTGCGGACAGGAAACGTTCCGTGCGCATCAGAATTGCTGACAGTGAAGCATTTCTGACCATCAAAAGCGGCGCCAACGAACGCGGCTGGAGCCGTTACGAGTTTGAAAGGCCTGTCCCATTGGAAGATGCAAAGGAGTTGATGAAATTGTGTCTGCCCGGAATAATTGATAAAGTTCGTTATTATGTTGAATTTGAAAGTTATACCTGGGAGGTTGATGTATTTAGCGGTGAGAACGAAGGACTTACGGTTGCCGAAATCGAACTCGAATCGGAAGAAGAAACCTTTGCACTTCCCGAATGGGTAGGTGCTGAAGTGAGCGGCGACACCCGGTATTACAATGCTGCGCTGGCTAAAAAGCCGTTTTCTTTGTGGTAGTCTAAAAATATATTATCTTTGCATCAAAAATGAGTTTCTCAAATTTATTATTCAAACAGTTGTAAATTCAACCCATAAATGCAACTTTCGGAGGCATAGATCGGTCAAAAAAATTTTTATTGACGGAAAGAGAGGGAAAAAACTCTCTCCCTTTCCTGTCAAAAGGAAAAAATGTCTAA
>JAITMT010000135.1 GCA_031277235.1 Tannerella sp. | reverse complement strand
ATGAAAAATAAAGCAATATTAGTGATTTGCGATGGCTGGGGAATCGGCGACCGCCAAAAAGATGACGTAATCTCCATGACGCCAACGCTTTACTGGGATTATCTGTTAAAAACGTATCCCCATTCGCAATTGCAGGCGTCGGGCGAAAATGTAGGGCTGCCCGACGGTCAAATGGGAAATTCGGAAGTCGGACATTTGAATATCGGCGCCGGACGTGTTGTGTATCAAGACCTTGTAAAAATCAACAAGGCTTGCCTCGACAACAGTATTCTCGAAAACCCAGCCGTCAAACAGGCGTATCAATATGCCAAAGACAACGACAAACAGATTCATTTTCTGGGATTGGTGTCGGACGGCGGCGTGCACAGTTCGCTCGACCATCTGTTCAAACTGACGGAAATATCTCAGAAATACGGGATTACGAAATCATACGTGCATTGTTTTATGGACGGTCGCGATACCGACCCGAAAAGCGGCGTCGGATTTATCGAACAGATTGAAAATCAACTCAAAATCACCGGCGGAAAAATTGCTTCCATCGTAGGTCGCTACTACGCGATGGATCGGGATAAACGCTGGGAACGCGTTAAGGAGGCTTACGACCTGCTGGTTGAGGGCGTCGGAAAACCGTCGGAAAATATGGTCGAGGCGATGAAAGAATCTTATGCTGAAGGCGTTACGGATGAGTTTATCAAGCCTATCATTCGCGTGGAAAACGGCAAACCCGTTTCCGTGATTGAAGAGGGCGACGTGGTGATTTTCTTCAATTTCCGCAACGACCGCGCCAAGGAATTGACCGTCGTTTTGACGCAACGGGACATGCCCGAACAGGGAATGAAAACGGTTCCCAACCTGCAATATTTCACCATGACGCCTTATGACGCGACTTTCAAAGGGTTACACGTTTTGTTTGACAAGGATAATGTGGAAAATACGCTCGGCTACTATCTTTCTTCCCTGGGACTGAGACAGTTGCACATGGCTGAAACCGAAAAATATGCGCACGTTACGTTTTTCTTCAACGGCGGACGAGAGGAGCCTTTTGCGGGCGAGGACAGAATTCTCGTGCCGTCGCCGAAGGTCGCCACGTATGATTTGAAGCCGGAAATGAGCGCTTACGAGGTGAAAGACAAACTGGTAGAAGCCATCCGCTCCAATCAATACGACTTCATCGTTTGCAACTATGCGAATGGCGATATGGTGGGTCATACGGGCGTTTATGAGGCGATTGAAAAGGCGGTGATTGCGGTGGATGCCTGCCTGAAAGATACCATTGAAGCGGCAAAAGAGACTGGTTATGAAGTGATTATCATTGCCGACCACGGCAATGCCGACCATGCGCTGAACGAGGACGGTTCGCCGAACACGGCTCACTCGCTCAATCCCGTGCCGTTTGTGTATGTAACCAAAAACACTGCCGCCGGGACGGAAAACGGCATTCTGGCGGACGTTGCGCCGTCGCTGTTGCACATCATGGGCTTGGAACAGCCGAAGGAAATGACGGGAAAGAATTTGATAAATGATTGAAATAGAGGATACTATAATCAGTCTGGATCTGATTGAGGAGTATTTCTGTTGCGACCTGTCGAAATGCCGGGGCGCGTGTTGCGTAGAGGGCGATTCGGGCGCGCCGCTCACGAAGAAAGAGTTTGATTATCTGCGGAAAATACTTCCATTGCTTTGGGACGATCTTTCTCCCAGGGCAAAGGAAGTTATTAATAAACAGGGAATTGGCTATATAGATCGCGAGCATGATATAGTAACGTCCATCGTTGACGGAAAAGATTGCGTTTTTACCTGCTACGACGAAAACGGCGTTTGCAAATGCGCGATAGAAAAGGCTTATCATGAGGGGCGTATAGATTTTATCAAACCGGTTTCCTGTCATCTGTATCCTGTCCGCGTGAAACAATACAAAGATTATCAGTCGGTTAATTATCACCGCTGGAAAATTTGCCATGCAGCCGAAATCCTCGGAGAACAGCGAAAAATATTGCTGTATCAGTTTTTGAAAGAGCCGCTGATTCGCAAATTCGGCGAAGAATGGTACGGGGCGCTGGATACTTGCGCGGGGGAATATTGGAAGAGGAAAAAAGAAAGACGGATTTTGCTTTGAAATACTTATGATCACCTCTAAAAACTGGTAAAGAAGAGTTGCAAATATATTAATATTATTGATATTCAAATAAATATATCTATCTCTGCAGAAAACTTCGAGGCAAACGGCATAAAGAAGTTTAAATGGCACAGGGATTTCGGATTTTGGGATCAGGATATCCGGTTGAGCAGGTTGAGTCAACCGGGCGATCCCCTGTTAAAATGAAGAAATTGATTTCGGGATGTTTAGAGTATTACTTGAACTACGCATAGAAATAATATGATGTTACAAAATCCAGTAATTCATTTATTTACGCCTGTTTTTTTCTAATGCGTAGCGTTAGAGAAAAAATGAAGTTTTACGCTCAACTTCAGCAAATTGTGACTATAGAATCGTCTAACGCAGAGTTTGGGTTTAAAGAACAAATTAATCATAACGGATTATCTAAACATCTAAAAATGAAATTTATAGATGGGTTTTTTAAGGCAAAGAAATTTTCTTCCTGTCTTTACACAAACAAAAGTTGCATTCAGTAGTTGAAACTACCATTTTGTGCGATTTACGATGGAAAAAACTATTCCGCTGTAAAGGAATTTTCGACAACGACCGTATCCATCCGTTCATTGGGCGAGTATTTGAGGTCGGAAAAAGTAAAAAAGGTAGCCATGGAAAGCACCTCCACCTATTGGGTTCCGGTATGGGACATTCTAACGGGTTTTGAATTGAAGCCGGTCAATTCGCATCACATCAGGCAACTTCCGGGCAGGAAAAGTGATGCTAAAGATGCCCGATGGATAGCAGAATTACTTCACAAGAATATGTTGCGTGGCAGTCTTGTTCCAAGTCCGGTGATACGGGAATTGCGCAGTTATACCCGCGAATACAGGACACTTGTCAATCAGCGCACCAAAGTTTTGACGCAAATGGACAGAATTATGATAATGTGCGGCATCCGCTTGAGCAGTTGCATCGGCAATATTGATTCCGGGAGTTTCATGCTGATTGTTTCGGCGTTGATACGCGGCGAAACCTTTCCCGACGCTTTGGTAAAACCTGTTTACGGCAACCACAAAACAGGAAATCCGGCAAATTGAAGGAATATCTGACCTCCCTGCCGAGCGTGAGCCAAATCCCGGCAATGATAATCATAGCCGAAACGGGGAGGTGATATAGGCGCCTTTGAGAACAGCGGAAAATTTACGGATGGACGGGACTGCGTCCGGGAAACGGTGAGAGCACCGGAAAATTTAAAAGTACCGCCACCACCAAGGGTAACAGACACCTGCGGGCGATTACCGTTCAGGTAGCATGGGCTGTTTCTCGTGCGAAAGGCTCATTTTTTATGGATAAATTTACAAAATTAGCCATACGGAAATCAAGAAAGGAAGCACCTTTTAAGCGAAAAAACGCAGTATAATCCCAATCCTGTCCATATTTACGCCCCTGTAAAGAACATAAAATCAAATATCACGAAAGGGAAATTGAACGGGCAGGGAAACTGATTGCCTGAAAACAATAACGTTAGCGTAAAGGTCGGGTATTTTTGTGGTGGCTAACCGTGCGGGCAATCGAACAGCGACCCCGTTTGCAAAGTGACCGGTTCTACTTGCCTGACAGCAGGCATAAGCACACAAACTTGGGTTAATGTGTTACCTCAAAAAAGGGGAATACCAAACTCGCAGGGGAAACTCGTAGCCATCAGGCGATACTGTGAACTCGTGCTCTTTGAAAGAATTTATAGGGGAAAAATACAATTTCCTTTTGAAAAACTTTGTAACTTCAAGAAAAATGTTTAGTTTTGTGCTATTATTTTTTTAATTTTAAGGTAAGAATGAAAGGAATCATTTCATTATTAGGGTTATTGGTGTCGGTTACGGCAGGTTTTGCACAGACAAAAGTGGAAAAGGTTGTGCCGACCAAGGCTTCGGGCAATGGCGTTACGTATGCGTTGCCCCGTACTTCGTTTATTATCAATGCAGAAGTTACAAAAATTTCGATCAAGGCAGGACCTTATTACAGGTGGGCGGAGCAATATCTCGGCGTGAAAGACGTGCCTGCGGAAGACCG
>JAITMT010000089.1 GCA_031277235.1 Tannerella sp. | reverse complement strand
AATCGTTTTCCAGCAGCGTGTTGATTTTCTCTTTCAATAACCCGGAGGGTCTGACATATCTGCCGTAATCAACGATTTGACCTTTGCGGTTTACCAAAATTCCGTACGGAATATAGTTGATTTTGAAGGTTTTATGTAAAAATAAATTTTCTTCTTCGGTACAGAAACGGTTTGGCAAGCCGCCTAATCCATTTTGGGAAAGATGTTGAATCATCTTATCCTTGTTACCGCCTGCACAAAGAAAAATAAATGTAACATCCTGATTTTTAAAATATTCCGACAATTCTTTATATCCTTCGAACTCTTTTATGCAGGCAGGGCACCAGGTAGTCCACACGTCAATTACCTGCACTTTCCCCTCGTTTTGGTTGATAATATCGGCTAACAGGTTTTCGTTGACGCCGATTCTTTGCGTCGTGAAATCGGCAGAAGTCCCCTGCGCCGTTTCCGAAATCATTTTGGCATTATACATCCGGTCTAACGTCTCCTGATATTCGTCCATGATGCGACCGTTCAGGTATTCCATCTTGATTTCGGGATAAATTTTCTCAAAAAAATCAAAATCTTTGGCAGAAAGGGCTGCGCTTGCAGAATAGGCTGTTAGAAAGTCTTTTATCGTATCGTTGACAGAAATTTTGTCAACCCATTGAAACCATTCCACGTAGGAAGAATCCCTCCCTTGAAGTATTTCTATCGAAACCTGTCCGTTGAGCACCGCAAGCGCCGCATAACTATTTATAAATTGGAAATGATGCGTGGAATACAAACCTTTGGAGTAATACGGAACAGCCTTATTATAAACATCTTCACGTAATTTTTGCACATCAAAGTTGTTCTTGACCTGTAGCGAGTTACGTATGAATGCAATATGAATCAATTGTCCGTAATAATCCAAATCCATCATTGCTTTTGTCAGAAAAACGACCTCGTCGCACACCTGTTCCTTGCTTAGAAACGTATCGCGCCGGTCGGAATAATATTGCTTGAGAGAATCCAGTTGGTGAATTATTTTCTGCGTGGAACCGTTCATTTCCATATCGGTACCGATGTTGAAAATACCGCCGGTCTGGTTGTTCCTGTAAGCCGTTTGATTAAAATATTGGTAGAAATCTTCGTTGATTTCGGCGGCTTTACCACCCGAAAATTTTGCGGTCATCAAGTTCGCAAAGTCAAGTTCGACGTGCAGGCTGTCGCCCGGACATAAATAGATAAATTCCAGAAACGTCTCAATTTTAGCATCTTGTGGCTGATTCAGATCAAACCGGAAATGAAAAGTACTGTCTTCTTCAATCGGGACAATCATTTTATACGCCTCGGCTGTCAGGTCGGGAATGTTGAGTTGTATTTCCTTGGTATTGGGATATAAATTCCTGTTTTTAATGAAACCCGTGATAATTACTGTTTTATCGGTCTTTATTTCGGGAATCTCCAAGCTGGATTTACGTTTTTCGCATTGACATAAGAACATTCCCAACAGAATGATTGATAAATAGTTAATCGTTTTCATACTATTGATTTTCTCCATTGTTAAATTCTGTTCAACACTTTCTTAATCAGCAAATTCATACTGTCCTTGTAGTTGGTATTCATCCGGTTGTCAACGCGTCCGGCGATGATGGTGCAAACCGTCATGGCGCGGTGTCCCATCAGGGTAGCCAAGCCCGCGAGCGCCGAACTCTCCATTTCGTAATTGGTGATTTGGAGGTTTTCATGTCGGAATTTTTCGATTTTCCGGTTCAATTTTTCATCTGTCAGCGGCAGTCTTAATGTCCTGCCCTGCGGTCCGTAGAATCCGTTTGCGGCAATGGTTATTCCCCTGATAATGTCGCTCTTGCAGATTTGTTTCATCAGGTTTTTGTCTGCCGAAACGACATAGGGACGAATCTCCATAATTTTCCAGAACGTATCCTTGAGAAATTGCTTTTCGAGCGGTAAATCGCGAACTTTTTGATTGTCCCGGTAAAAATAAATAACGCCGTCGAAACCGATGGATTTCTCGGCTGCCACGAAAGAACCGACCGGCGTAAACGCCTGCAAACTGCCCGAAGTACCGACACGTACCATCGTAAGTTGCCGAAAATCAGGCTTTGCCGTTCTTTTCTCGAAATCTAAATTTGCCAGCGCGTCCAGTTCCGTAACGACAATATCCATGTTGTCGCATCCGATTCCGTGCGAGACGACCGAAATGCGTTTCCCCTTGTAAACACCCGTAATCGTATGAAATTCACGGTTTTGTATATCACATTCCCTACTGTCAAAATAATCGGCAATCCGGGAAACCCTTTCGGGATCGCCGCAAAGAACAATGCGGTCGGCAAGGTGTTCCGGTCTCAGGTGAAGATGGAACACGCTGCCGTCAGCATTGATAATCAGCTCCGAAGGGGGAATCATATCCTTATTTGATCGGTTTGTTTTGAGTCGGAGACGGTTTGGAAATAGCGTCGCGCATGGACGTGTCGGCTTCGATGTTTTTCATCCGGTAATAATCCATAATTCCCAGATTACCACTGCGAAACGCCTCTGCCATTGCTTTGGGCACTTCTGTTTCGGCTTCGATTACCTTGGCGCGGGCTTCCTGCGCTTTTGCCTTCATTTCCTGCTCGGTAGCGACCGCCATGGCACGGCGTTCCTCCGCTTTTGCCTGTGCGATGTTCTTGTCGGCTTGCGCCTGGTCCATTTGCAGCACGGCGCCGATGTTTTTGCCGATGTCAATGTCCGCGATGTCAATGGAAAGAATTTCAAACGCCGTTCCGGCGTCCAATCCCTTGCGTAACACGAGTTTGGAGATTGAATCGGGATTTTCCAGCACGCTTTTGTGGCTTTCGGACGAGCCGATGGACGACACGATTCCCTCGCCTACGCGGGCAAGAATTGTTTCCTCGCCTGCGCCGCCGACCAATTGCTTAATGTTCGCGCGTACCGTAACGCGGGCTTTGGCAATCAACTGGATACCGTCTTTCGCAACTGCCGTAACAGGCGGAGTATCAATCACTTTCGGATTTACCGACATCTGAACCGCCTGAAATACGTCGCGCCCGGCAAGGTCAATCGCCGTTGCCATCTGGAAGGTCAAATCAATATTCGCCTTCGACGCCGAAACGAGCGCGTGAACGACCCTCTCGACGTGTCCGCCGGCAAGATAGTGCGCCTCCAGTTCGTCGCGAGTCAGCGTTTTCAATCCGGCTTTGTGCGCTTCAATCATGGCGCGGGTGATTACTCCGGGCGGCACTTTGCGTATTCTCATCAGAAACAACTGAATCAGAGAGATATGCACGCCCGACACTTTTGCCGAAATCCACATCAGGAACGGCACATAGTAAAAAAATATACCGAGCAAAACGAATGCTGCGGCAATCATAGCAAATAATAAAACATTCATAATATCAATAATTTAAGTTCATAATTTTATCTACAATCACATTATACCCTTCAATGCTCACAATCACGAGCGGCGTTTCTTCGTCAATAAAATCGTTCAGCGATTTCGCTTCGACCGTGATACCGTGAAATTTAGCCTTTCCGATGGGCGCCAAACGGGAAAGGGCAATCCCCTCGTCGCCGACTTTCAAACCGGTTTCGCGCGGAGACGAAACTTTCGATTCGATGTCCGTTTTCAGTGCGACCCGGTTGAACGCATTTTTGCGTAACATCATGAAAAACAGCCCTCCAAACACAAGAAGCGACGATACCAGCGTGATATTGCCGATCGCAATGCTCACGGTATAAGCGTAGGCGACGCCGCCGATCGCAAACAGCGCGCCTGCAATCCCCGCCAGCGTGATGCCGGGCAACAGAAATATTTCCAGTAGCATCAGCGTTATCGCGGAAACCATCAGAAACACAATTATTATAATATCCAAAGTCATAAGTATTTAGTTTAAAAGTTTACTCATCGTCAATATTTCACTCCCAATTTTCTGTTTTCGGCGTTCCGGGCTTTTTTCTCCTGAATCCTTGCTTGTTCCGTCAAGTCGCGCAAACTCTTCTCCGCGTTGAGAATAAGTCCGGACAACTGCTCTTTCTGGGCAGTGCTGCCTTTGGCGTAGGAGTCCCGTAAGTCGTTGATTTTCTTTTGCAAAGATTCAACTTGCTTCGTCATTTCCAGATAACCGGCATACAGGTCTTTCGTCCCGTCGTTTTTGATTTCGTCCAGCGTGTAATACACGGTATTGTCGTTGACAATGAATGTGAAATCTCTTTTTTGCCCGTTATTGTTCTGATTATCAGATTTATGCGCTAACTGTATAAGTGCGGAATAGTTAGCGCCTTCTTTCCAAGTTTCGGCAATGGACGAAAGTGTTGCTCTAACTTTCAGTATATCAGGGGCTTCAACATCTATTCTTCGCTTTTTTCCTTCGGGAATAAAAAGATAGACGCAGACCTTGTCGTCCGGCTGCCGACGGTCGGTAACAAACCAGCCCAGCCCCTTCGTTTCGTCAATGACCATCATGTAGTCGTTGGCGGACGAATTAAACGGCATTCCCAACTGCTCCGGTGCAAGGAACGTGTTGGTATTCAGGTTATAGCGTGTTACAAAAATATCGTAACCGCCTATGGAACCATAGCCTTTTGACGCAAAATACATCGTAACGCCGTCGGAAAGGACAAACGGATAATTGTCGTCAGCCGCGGGAGTGGAGAGCAGCAATCTTTCATCCCCGAAAGTCTCCAGCAGTCTGTTTTGTGAAAATAGGCTATATGTTTGATTGTCAGAAGGTCGCGCATAGAAAATCTTATTGCCTTTCTGATTTTGGTAGACGACGGAAGATATATTTTTCGAGGAATTGAAAAAGGCGTTATACGTTGTTAATGAGCCGCTTTCCGTGCTTAACGGATAGGCTTTCAGGAAATCGTTTTTATCAACTACCATGCTGTCAATCACTTGCACGTCTTCCGTGTTTTCCATCATTCGCCAGAACTTGCGCACCTGTTCGAGGTTGTTTTCGGAATCGGAAATGTCCACCTTTTCCTTTTTCTGCATTTCGATATAACCCTCCCACATGGTTATGGCATTGTCGTATTGTTCCGTTTGCGCGTAAATCATTGCTAAATAGCGATATGACTCCATAATCTTGCTTTTGTTGGCAATCAGCAAATGTTTTTCCGCATTTTCATAATCGCCTGTTTCATAGCAACATACGCCATACCATTGATTGTACGACGAATTGTTCGGCGACTGCTTGACCAATTTCTCAAAACCGGGCTTTGCCGCCGCGTAATTGCCTTCATTATAGAACGTTTTCGACTGGTCAAGGCTTTGAGCGTGTCCGCACAGACATACGGAAACGAAGATTCCTGCACTTAGAATTATATTGAGTGTCCGTTTCATTGATTTTTAAATGATTCGTAAGCAAAATATTTTTCCGTAAAGGTAGGGAATATATTTTGAATTATGCAATTTTCGGTCAAAAAAAATTATTTTCCATGGATTTTTTCATCCATAAAATGAAGTATATCTTCCTTATTATCAGGATGAAACCAGGCTATTTCGGTATCGCGTCTGTACCATGTCATTTGTTTGCGGGCGTAAACGCGCGTGTTGCGCTTGATTTTCTCCATCGCCTCGTCCAGCGTGTAAATACCGTCAAAATAGAGAAACAATTCCTTGAATCCTACCGTATTAAGCGAGTTGAGACGCCGCAGCGAATAGACGCTGCGCGCCTCGTCAATTAGCCCGTTATTTATCATGGAATCAACACGTTGATTGATTCTGTCGAACAAATCGGCGCGTTCGCGTACAAGCCCCATTTTGACGATTCTGAACGGACGTTTTTTGACGGATTTCGTTCTGAAAGCGGAGTAGGGTTTACCCGTCTGACGGCATATCTCAACTGCGTGAATTACACGGCGATAGTTCTGTTTATCCACCTCCCTGTAGTGTTGTGGGTCGGCAATTTCGAGTTCCTGCAATAGAGAGTCAAGTCCCTGTTTCTCAAACTGTTCCCAGACAGATTGGCGAATTCCGTCTTTTACGGTCGGCATATCGTCAATTCCTTTGCAAACGGCGTCGGTGTAAAGCATGGAACCGCCGCACAGCAACAGGTTGTCGTGCGTTTCATGCAGTTTTTGAATCAACGCAATCGCCTCTTCTTCAAAAATACTCGCACTGTAATAATCTTGCAATGAATGGGTTGCTATGAAATAATGCCGTATCTGCGCCAACTGTTCCGTTGTAGGCGTCGCCGTACCGACCGGAATTTCTTTATAAATCTGCCTTGAATCGGCTGACAGTATGGGACTTCCGATATGCCGGGCAATATCCATACTCAAAGCCGTCTTACCGACGCTGGTGGGTCCCAATAATACGAACAGGGTTTTCATGCGGTTTTTGAAATATTGATTCTGTTTTTTGTCATTTCAGAATGTTTAATACTCTAATTCTAACTGGGTTCCGAACCCTGTTAGAGTTTTTATCGGTACAAATATATCACATTTTTTTCTACCTGCAAATTTCACAATCACGACAATCTTAAAAATCATGGCTTAAACCGTTGTTTTACGGCGTCTCCGAATCCGTAATTTTTGTGCAAAAATAAAAGTTTTTCCCAAAAGAGCGTTTCGTAAAGGTATGATTTTTCATAAATTTTTATTACTTTTGTCTGCAAAAGTAATGTTTAATTATTCAATAAATGACTGATGTAAAGCGTATTATATATTCAATAACATTCATATTGACTGTCTTTAGCGGCTATTCCCAGGATTGGCGGGATGAAATGCTGCTGCTGCAATATTCGCCCCGATATTTCGGACCGAGCGCTTTTCCCGTTCCCGAACTCAGAGTCGGCGGCTTGGGCGAAAGAGTCGAAGCCGAATTGCGCGGAGAATACCATCATTATAGCGGCGATGTTACGCGCGATATCTTTGTCCGCCTGTATGTTCCCGTTGCCGAAGGGCGGGCGGGGCTGGAATTGAGCATGGTGGCTTATGAATATTATTCGCTGTCGCAGGAAACCGTTGAAGAGCGCCATGCGGCGGGCAGAAGCTGGTCTAAAGGCGCAATCGGAGACCTTATCGTCAGTTCCTACTATCGCTTGCTGAAAGACAGTCGCGGAGCGGATATTACGCTCGAAGCCGCCCTGAAAACAGCCAGTGGCACACGCCTCGTTGATGCGCGCTTCACCGACGCCGCTACGTACTGGTTTGACGTGAATATCGGCAGGATATTTTATCAAAGCGCTGATAATAAATACAATATCAGTGCACAGGGCTTGGTGGGTTTTTATTGCTGGATGACCAACGACATGGTGCATCGCCAAAACGACGCCGTTGTTTATTCCGGAGGTATCAGCAGCCGGTTGTGGAATTTCTCGCTTTCGGCTGATGTTGCGGGTCTTTACGGCTATCAAAGCAACGGCGACCGACCCGTTCAACTTCGCACCAAACTCGATTACGACTATAAAGGCAACATCCTTTCGTTCCGTTTCAAGCACGGACGAAAGGATAACCTCTATGACACGTATTCCCTGGCTTATATTCGACGTTTTTAGCCTTCGATTTCCTCGACCGTGCGCGGAATGCGTTTCCCCAGGAGGCGCGAACCGTTTTCGGTGATGAGATAGTCTTCTTCGTTGCGGATTCCACCGAAACCCTTGTAGGTTTCAACCATCTCATAATTAATGAATTGAGACAGTTTATTTTCGGCTTTCCACTGGTCAATGAGTTCGGGAATGAAATAAACGCCCGGCTCAATCGTATGCACAAATCCGACTTCCAAGTCGCGCGCCAGACGCAGGGAACGGCGACCAAACTGCTCGCTTTTCGGCTTCCCACCGTAGCCGACGTAAACTTCTCCGAGATTTTCCATGTCGTGCACGTCCAAACCCATCATGTGTCCCAGTCCGTGCGGATAAAACAGAGCGTGAGCGCCTTCCTGCACCGCTTCAAACGTATCGCCCTTCATCAGTCCGATTTGTTTCAGACCGTCCACCATCACGCGCGCCGAGATATTGTACACTTCCTCAAACGCAAATCCGGGTTTCAGGGCTGCCACCGAAGCATCGTGCATTGCTGACTGGATTTTGTAGATTTCACGCTGACGTTCCGTAAATTTCCCGCTTACAGGCGTTGTGGATGACAAATCGCCGGCATAGCCCATTTCCGTTTCCGCGCCCGCATCCACGAGAAACAGGTCGCCCTCCTTCACCTGATAGCCATGATAGTGATTATGAAGTGTTTGACCGTTTTTTGAAGCGATGATGGGGAATGAAAGCGCACAATTATTTCGTTGCGCAACTTCCTGAATGGCAGCCACTACTTCATATTCGTAAACATCCGGGCGAATCGCTTTCATCGCCGCCAGGTGCATATCGGCAGAGACGATGCAAGCCTTCTCGATTTCGAGGATTTCTTCCGCCGTTTTGTAATTGCGCATGTCCACGACGGTTTTTACAAAATCTTCGGACGGTTTTTCGTTTCCCGGTCTTACGTCGAGAAAATTCCACAGTTTAATTTTGTGCTCGGGGCGATATGAAGGCAGATAATGCACCTTTTGTCCCTTTTGCTCCGCTTTTTTCAGATAGTCTCCAAGCGCCACGGCAGCCATCAAATCGCCGATTCCGGCAGCCGAACATTTTTCGTAAAGCGTTGGCTGTACGCCTGTCCAGACGATGTCGTCCACCGTCAAGTCGTCGCCGAAAATGATTTCGCGATCATCGTCAATGTCAATCACCGCCGTGAGTCCGGCGTAATTCAGACCGAAATAATAGAGAAAAGTCGAATCCTGACGATAGGGATACGTGTTGTTTTCATAGTTACAACTTGCTTCATCGTTGCCGAAAAAAAGCAAAATACCGCTTCCAACGTGCTTCTTGAGCGTTTCACGGCGACCGATATAAGTTTCCTGACTAAACATATTTTTCTTTTATTTTCAAAGTTAATTCCTACAAAGATACGGTTTTTTTCTGCAAACCGCCAAAAATTTTTGCTGATTTTTAATTTTTACCTTACTTTTGACGGTATGAAACCGGAAAATGTAAAGGAATTTTTGGACGAACAGGCGGCGCTGATGAACACGGCGGATTTCATCCCGGACGACCCTGTGCAGTTCCCCCGTCAATATACGAAACTGCAAGATATTGAGATTGTTTCGTTTCTGGTAACGACGATTGCATGGGGTAAGCGTTCCATGATTTTGCGCAGCGCCGAGCGCATGCTGGAAAAACTGGGCGAAAGTCCTTACGAATACGTAATGAACGGTGATTATCAGCGACTTGGAAACAGAAATATTCACCGTACATTTTTTGAACAGGATTTGAAATTCATGTTGCAGGGATTCGAGCGTTTTTACCGGACGTATCGCAGCATGGACGATTTCATGGCGACTTGCAAAACCGCCGACCGCACGCCGCAACAATTGGTCGAGACGCTGAGCCGGTTTGCGAACGAAGCGGCAGGCGGGAAAAACAATACGCGCTGCTATTCCTCAAACCTCAAGCAATCGGCGTTGAAACGGGTGAATCTCGCCTTGCGCTGGTTGGTCAGGGATGACGGAATTGTGGATTTAGGCGTATGGAAATCGCTTAAACCGGGCGATTTATATATACCGCTTGATATTCACGTCGGGAATGTCGCCCGCGAATTGGGATTGCTGAATCGCAAACAAAACGACCGGAAAGCAGTCGAGGAACTGACGGCGATTCTGCGTTCATTCAATCCGCAAGATCCTGTTATTTATGACTTTGCGCTTTTCGGGATTGGGGTTGGCGGGAAAGGGGCTTTTGAACGCTAATTGTACGAAAAACGCAAAAAAACTCAAAATTATATTTAATGAATCTCCGTATAAACACCTAAAAGAATGTAATAAATGAATCCAAAGGATTCAAATATTTATAGAAAACACAATTCGGATTAATATACGACTCCGAAGGAGTCGAACAGGGTTAAGAAATGACATTTTCTATAAACATACAATCCCGTTGGGATTGAAAAGAGGTTTGGGTATGAATAGGGATATATACATTTTATATTTTATTGAGAAGAAAAACAGATAATTATTTTGGATATAGCAAAAGATATTGTATCTTTGCGCTTGTATAAAAAAAATGAATGTTGCACCCAAGGTAGGGTAAATCTTGACTTGTGCGGTGTATAAAAAATGGGTAGAAATATGAAAAGAGCAATTTTATTATTAGCCGTTGCATTCAGTTCGGCGGCAAATGTTTTCCCGCAAGCCGGAAGCGGCGAAAATAATGGTTATTTGAATGCCTTTGAGGCGGATAGTGCGGTTTGGTCTTATCTTCACGGTTGGGGTTATGGTCCACCAAGTATTCACCAAATGATACTTTATGGTGATACCACAATAGATAATATTAAATGGAAAATCGTAACAGACCTCCTTATAGGAAAAGGACTTGTAAGAACAGACGGAAAAAAGGTCATAGTCAGAGGCTGTACCGGACAAACGTCTTTCGGAGTGTATGATTTAAACGAAAAATATTTCGTATATGAGACCGTATATGATTTTTCATTAAATGTTGGCGATAGTGTTCTTACAATGTATCACTATAATGAACCCGGTTACTCTTATATCCCTTCACGTAAAAGTGAAATATCGGAAATTGATTCGATTGTCCTTAATGACGGTAAAAAACATAAACGTATAAAATTTACTATTGGAGGAGAAAATGAAAATTATATGATAGAAGGTATCGGGTGTGTTAGTTCTAATGTTTCTCATCCGTTTTTCATGTTCATATCTCAACCAACCGGAGACCGCAATACCGGAGGTCCAACATTTGTTTGCTGTGAAGTTGATGGAGAACTGCTGTACCTGAATCCCGAATATGCGGATTGCGACGGAAACAAGGTCGCCAATGAAATTATCGGCGATAATACGTTCAAACCGATTATCTCATTGTCTGACGGGAATTTGCGAGTAACTGTCAATGATGGCTCCTTATTTGATGTGTCTGTTTATAATATGCAGGGAATAAGGGTATTGTATGTGAAAGACAACCGAAATGAAATGATTGCCGGCTCGGAGAACTTGCCCCATGGCGTTTATATTGTGAGGGTTCATGCGGGCGATTCCGTTTTTTCGGGGAAAATTGCGAAGTGAATGGCTTAAAAAATTTTGTTTAATTTTGCGGCTACCATGAAATATACAAAACTTCATGCAATTATAACCCGTCGTTAGCTGCGGAAAAATTATGTTCATTCAATCCGCAAGACCCTGTGATTTATGACTTTGCGCTTTTCGGGATTGGGATTGGCGGGAAGTTGAAATCATAAAATTACCACATATAAAATCGAAAAATTCTCCGGAAATGGTTGAGATATAAGAAAATGTTGTACTTTTGCGTGTGAAAGACATGTGTATTTTAAATATATCAAATTGTAATGCGCAATAACTCATTGAACTGTAATTTAAAACAATATAAATTCTTATGAAAAAAAAGTTGATTATACCCGGGAAAATATTTTTGTTGTCGAGCGTCTGTATGCTTTGTTTTTCTTCGATGGCTCAAGAAAATACCATGTCGCTTAATTATTTGAATCTGGGAAAAGCTGATAATATCGGCTGGAATTCCGGAGTTGGAGTACAAGTAAAGATTCATTTGAAAAACAACTGGTATTTACTGCCGGACGCCGGATATCTTTTTGAAAAAATAAGTACTCCCTATTACAGAAATGACGCGAATTTCAATCGGGAATCCCATCAATATTTGTTCGGAAACGCGAATATCGGATATTCTTTCTTTTTGAGTAACAATCTGAGATTTGTACTATATGCCGGTGCAGGATATTATCACGATTTCAGGAAAAATCTGTATGTGTTGAGTGGTAGCGGAGGCGGATATCAAGACCCGTCAGCCGGTTTCCCTCAAGGTTCCGGTCCTGTTAATATATTGGATGAATATTCAACGGGAATGATTATGTGTAACCTCGGTTTTCTTGCTGAATATCATCTTTCGGAAAATATTTTCCTTGTTGCCGGATGCAAGTATATGCTTGATATTTACGATAAAACCAATTATGTTCCATATCTGAATCTTGGAATCGGTTATCGTTTTTAGAATTTTTTCCGCGTTCGCCTGAATATATTTGGCGACAATATCAAAATATCAATAATAATATATTAATTTTGCAGTTGATTTTAATGTAATATCTATGAAAAAATTATTTTTCTCTTTATTCCTCCTGGGCGCAAGTTATTTCTCCGCACATGCTCAGGGCTTTCAGTTGGATACTGCCGCCGGTTATTTTCAAAACCGGGGAGTGGATGTGATGGCTTTTGACGATATTTATCCCGAAGGACATCAAAGCGGAGTGAGTATTATCATGCACGGAAACCGGATTGCCACCAATGGCGATATACGGTTTGAACCCACGCCCGGACAATGGCAGCCGGTGCC
>JAITMT010000002.1 GCA_031277235.1 Tannerella sp. | reverse complement strand
TTGAAAATCTGTCTGTTTCATTGCTATTTGCTTGATTTCATCGCTTTTATTTTTTTTACTTTCCCATCGGCGACAAACAGTTCATATTCTTCCGTTTCCATGCCATAGATGGCAATTTTTCCGTCGCTGCCGGAATGGACGCCGAAGCCGTAGGTTTTTGTCAGCGGCGACGTACGGAAACAGGGTTGCCCCTTGGAGAAAAACTGCTCTCGTGCCGCTTTATATTCGTCCCCTGTCAAATCGTTGCGGTCGGCAAACACCTGAAACAAAACGTCATCGGACGTGTATTTGTACGGATTTCCGGCAATCATATCGTACTGCATTTCGGCAACCGTCTTTTTGTCGCCCTTCGACGGCGGTTTTGTCCCGCAGACGGCTTTCGTGTCTTCCGCCACTTCAATGAAAGTGTCGGAATAGTTGGTTGAATGTATTTTCATGTTCTTAAATTTGTTTTTTCTGTTTTTCAATGGCGCAAAGGTAATATTTTTGTTTAAAAAACAACGATTTGCCGGGAAATATTTCGTGGAAAATACCATAAAAAACGTTGGAAAACATTATTTTTTCGTATCTTTGTCCCCGTTTTATTGCTAATTTTTATGTTCAGAAAATACAAATCCCATCCGTGGCATGGTGTAAACATCGGAAATCTATATCCGGACATTGTTACCGTTTTCATAGAAATGGTTCCGACCGATACGGTGAAGTACGAAGTGGATAAGGAAACCGGTTATTTGTCCATTGACCGTCCGCAAAAATATTCGAATGTCATTCCGGCGCTCTACGGGTTTATTCCCCAGACTTACAGCGGGAAACGCGTGGCGGAACTCAGTAATTACTACCTCAACCGGAAAGATATTGTCGGCGACGGCGATCCGGTAGATATTTGTGTCCTGACGGAAAAGGACATTACCCACGGCGATTTGCTCGTAAAGGCAAGACCCATCGGCGGATTTCGCCTCTTGGACAGCGGACAGGCTGACGATAAACTGATTGCCGTTCTCCATAACGACGCGATTTACGGTTCCTATCACAGCATCAATGATGTTCCGCACGAAGTAATCGAACGGCTACGGCATTATTTCACCACCTACAAGGATATTCCGGGTACGAACGAACGCAAAACCGAACTGACCCACGTGTATGATGTTCAGGTGGCTTATGAAGTCATCCAGCGTTCCGTTGCGGATTACAAGGAGTTTTACGGGGATTATGAATGAAATTTCATCCGGACGATGGAATCCTCATGAACAGTTTGCCACAAGCGGGGGAGTGTGTCCCGCCCGACATTTTGTGGAATTTTGAAAATTTGTCGGTAGAACTCCTACCCACACAAAGCCGGTAGTGCGTAAATTAACCCGCTGTCGGAAATTCCAAAAATTTCCCGTACATTTGTACCCGTAAACGACAAGGAATGGAAAAGATTTTGATTACGGGAGGGGCGGGATTTATCGGCTCCCATCTGTGCGACAGATTGACTAAGGAAGGTTGCTCAAATATGGACTCGAAATTATTGTAACCATACTCCTTAATCCATTGATTTTAATGGAAATAAATGTTTTTGCTTTTTTGTCATGTACTTGGGAAAATTAAAACAATAAGAACTATGCATCAAGTAAAAAAATCCATTTTCGCGGTAATCTTTTTGTGGTCGTTGAGTGTGTTTGGGCAAACTCGGGACGAGGTATTTGCAAATATTTATGACTTGATAGACCATCAAAATTTCTTTAAGGCAAGGGAAATGTACGGTACGGCAGGAATCAATTTATCGCCGGTACACCAAAAGGTCGTCGAAGCCTTTTTGGATAATGCTTTTGGAAGGCTGACAGAATCCAATGTGAAGATTTCAGAGTTGATTCAAAACCGTTTTACTCTTCTTCCCGATTCGTTACAGTTTGATTTATATGCCATTAAATACGACAATCACAAAAAACTTCTCGAGTACAGGGAAGCCCAACAGGCGCTCACAGTTATTTTAGAAAAATACGGCAATAACCTTTCGAGTACGGAAATCGGAGATTATCAAAACAGTTTGAATCTGTATGCGGCTCTTGAAAATCAACCGAAACAAAGAATAACAATTGAGGGAGACACCAAATTAAAGATAAAAAAAGACAAAGTCGGATTGAAGAGACTGACTGTTTCCTTTGACGGGGAATCGTTTGACTTTCTGTTTGATACAGGCGCAAACGCATCGGTTATTTCACGCTCTGTCGCTGAAAAGTTGAATATGAACATCCTGCCTGTTACTATTGAAACAGCAGGTTCATGGGGAGCAAGAACTCCTGCACAGGTTGCCATCTGTCCGGAATTTCATTTAGGAAACATAAAAATCCAAAATGCAGTATTTTTAATCATTGATGACAGTAAACTGTCGTTTTCGATCAGACTTTTCAAATACAGCATACCGGGAATAATCGGTTATCCGGTAATGAAAGCATTGAAAGAAGTGCAGATAACAAGAGACGGATATTTCATCATTCCGGAAAGGGAATCGGATTTTGAAAGTTCCAATATGGCGATGTACGGGCTTGTACCCTTGCTGTCAATAGAAAATAATCCTTACATTTTTGACACCGGAGCCAGTAAAACAACTTTCTACAGACCATATTATCTTGCAAACAGGGAAGAAATAGAGAGCAAGTATAAACTTAAAACTTTCAAATTCTTTGGTGTAGGCGGTATAACAGAGCAGAAAGG
Source organism: Tannerella sp. (assembly GCA_031277235.1). GTDB lineage: Bacteria > Bacteroidota > Bacteroidia > Bacteroidales > Tannerellaceae > Tannerella. Next base: position 4,495 of record JAITMT010000002.1, on the reverse strand, counting down.
CTACCAAATAAACGCGAAGATAAAGATATCGGACAGGGACATTATTTTAAAAAAAGTTTCCGTTTATAGAGAAGAAGGTTTATTTATAAAAGGCGCTTGGGGAAAGATAGGTCAGGACTTGATAGACAGACATGAAACCATGACTCTGAATTTCAACCGAATGTTTATAAAATTTGATTAGAATTTTATGGGAATGTGTCCCGCCTGCCACGAAGTTGCCAAAAAGTTGACTGTAAGCGACATACATCAACGCAGACAGAAAAATTTTGAAAATCGGATATTCTTTTCTACTTTTGCACGGATAACGTTAAAAAAATAGAATATCTATCTTGAAATTATGATACAAACATTTAACAATTATTTCATTATGAGTAAGTTAAAATTATCAGCCATCGTTATTGTATCGGTAATCCTGCTTGCTGCGTGTAGCAAGGAAGCGAAGAACAAGCGCGCCCGGGAAGCGGGTCAGGCAGTAACCGAAGAAAAAGCAAGTTTTGTCAAAGGTCTTGGCGAGGGGTTGAAGGGAGCAGGAAAAGACGCCGCAGAGTCTATCAGCGAAGGAGTTGGCGAAGTTCTGAAAGGAGGCAGCGAAGGATTTGACAAAAGTTTGGTGAAGAAAGAAGTAAGAGTAAAAGAGGAATTGAAAGCGCTTTTAAATGCTACCCGCTGCGAAATAAGCCAAAACGATTCCCTGCAGGAAAAGGAAGTCATTGTCTATACCATTTTTGAAGGTGACTTTGACGGCAAACTTGTCTTAAAGGCATTTGACAAAAACGATGAAGAAATCGGTCGCTCTGCCGTTGCTGTCAAGGAAGAATCGGACAATAGCCGTTTTGTCGAGTTTCCTTTTGATAACCGGACGCCATTCTCTCAGATTCAATATTTTATATTGGAAGATAGAGTTAAATGAGTTCTGTTGCAATAATTTAGGAATGAATGCTTGCGGATTTCCGGGCATTAGTGGAAATTCGCAGAAAACACATCCGGAATATAGAGAATTTGAAAAACAAATTATATCTTTGCAACTTGTAAATTGAGATAGTATGAAGTTACCGCATCCAATTCCATATCAAGGGAGTAAGCGAAATTTGGCAGATCAGATTTTGCGATATTTCCCCGGCGATTTTTATCGTTTGGTAGAGCCTTTTGCAGGCTCTGCCGCAATATCCGTTGCATCAGCTTTCTATTTTAAAGCCAATAAGTTTATCATCAATGATGTTAATCAACCGCTTATTGCATTATGGAACGAAATCATCAATAATCCAACACAAATCATAAAAAAATATTACGATATCTGGAATGGACAAATTGGGAATGAAGAGGAATATTATTATCATGTTCGCACCCTATTTAATACAACGAAGCAACCTGAATATCTTTTGTTTCTGTTGGCAAAGTGTGTTAAATCCGCAGTCCGGTATAATACCATGGGTGAATTTAACCAAAGTCCTGATAAACGCAGGTTGGGACGGAATCCACAAATGATGAGAGAAGATATTTTTCGGGTATCTAATCTGTTAAAAAACAAAGTAGAGCTATATTCCACCGATTATTCTGATATTTTAGATAAGGCAACAGAAGATGATTTAATTTATATGGATCCGCCTTATCAGGGAACCGGCATAAATGGCGGGTTTAATTATGCTGGAAATATTGATTTTGATGACTTTATCATATCTCTTTACAGTCTTAACAAAAAAAACATACCTTTTATTCTAAGTTTTGACGGTCGGACAGAGAACAAAACGTATGGTCGCCCTTTACCTGATGAATTAAACTTGACAAAAGTAGAAATTAATGCAGGTCGTTCAACACAGGCGACCTTGCTTAACAGAAAAGAATACACATACGAAGCGATTTACCTGTCTCCGAGTTTGCTCCAAAAAATAGACATTTCTACATCTCGCTTATCAAAGCCTTCATTACAAACATATTTATTTGAAGTATATGCCTGAAACCAACTATCCAAAGGACTTTCTTGAGCAAATAAAATCAATCACGAATAAACGTGCAAAAATCGTGATTGAACATATTATGAAACATGGGTTTATCACGACCGAAGATTTGGAAACAACGTATGGATACAACCATCCGCCAAGAGGGGCAAGAGATGTAAGAGAGGCGGGGATTCCTCTCGAAACATTTAAGGTAAAATCAAAAGAAGGGAAGTCAATAGCGGCATATCGTTTTGGAGACTTGCATCAAATACAAAAAAACAGAGTTGAAGGAAGGGTTGCCTTTTCAAAAGAATTCAAGAAACAACTCTACGAACAGTTTAAAGGACACTGTTCTATATGTAATACTGCATTTGAAGACCGTTATTTACAAATAGACCATCGAATTCCGTATCAGGTCGGTGGAGATACTGACTGTGAACGGAAAATATCTGATTTTATGTTGCTTTGCAGTTCCTGTAACCGTGCAAAATCATGGTCGTGCGAACATTGCGGTAATTGGAATGAGATTAAAGACTTAAAAATATGTTTATCATGCTATTGGGGTACGCCTGAAAATCATATTCATATAGCGGGTAAAGAAATGAGACGCATGGATTTGCAATGGTCAGGCGAGGAAGTCAAATATTATGACACAATAAAACTAATCGCGGAGAAAAACAATGTCGAATTGCCTGAATTTGTAAAGGAAATAATCGTTGAGAAGACCAAAAGGAAAAAGCCGAAATAAGAACTGCCTCCAGGTCGTTAGTGGAAACCTTCGCTTTCACCAAGCCGTTAAAGCGATAAATTAACTCCATCCATAAGGGAAACTCCAAAAAAATCCCGTATATTTGCACCCGAAAACGACAAGGAATGGAAAAGATTTTGATTACGGGAGGGGCGGGATTTATCGGCTCCCATCTGTGCGACAGATTGATACAGGAAGGCTGCGACGTGATTTGTCTGGATAATTATTTCACGGGAAGCAAGGATAATGTGCGGCATTTGATTGGTAATGACCGTTTTGAACCGGTGCGTCACGACGTTACGACGCCTTATTATGCCGAAGTGGACAAGGTTTTCAACCTGGCGTGTCCCGCGTCGCCGATTAATTATCAGTACAATCCGATAAAAACGTTGAAAACGTCCATTTACGGTGCGTTGAATATGCTCGGACTTGCCAAGCGCGTGAAAGCCAGAATATTGCATGCTTCCACGAGCGAAGTTTACGGCGACCCGACGATTCATCCGCAGGTGGAATCGTATTGGGGCAATGTCAATCCGATCGGCGTCCGTTCCTGCTACGACGAGGGCAAGCGCGCGGCGGAGACGCTTTGCATGGATTATCACCGTCAGCACGGAATTAAAATCAAGATTATTAGGATATTCAATACCTACGGTCCGCGAATGGACAGAAACGACGGTCGCGTGGTGTCGAATTTTATTGTGCAGGCTTTGACGGGAAAAGACATTACAATTTATGGAGACGGCTCGCAAACACGTAGTTTTCAATACATTGACGATTTGATCGAAGGCATGATCCGGATGATGGATACGCCGGACGATTTCACGGGACCCGTCAATATCGGTAATCCGGGCGAATTTTCGATGCTGGAACTGGCAAACAAGGTGATTGAATTGACGGGCAGCAAGTCCAACATTGTTTTCGTACCGCTGCCGCAGGACGACCCGAAACAGCGCAAACCGGACATTTCGCTTGCTTTTGAGAAGTTAAACGGCTGGAAACCAAAGGTAAATCTGGAAACGGGATTGAAAAAAACCATCGAATATTTTGATAATCTGTTGAGTAAGGAAAAATAACGGTCGGTGGAAATACAGGACATCATTTCGCTGTACGACGGTCATCCGCTCATCAATGCGGTGGCTTCGTTACCGGAAAAAAACAGGGTTGTATCGGGTTTGCACGGTTCGGGCAAAGCCTTGATTACTACTGCTTTGTATCGAAAAAAAGTGGGCGTTTTCCTGTGTCTGCTCAACGACCTGGAAGATGCGGGCTATTTTTACAATGATATTGCCCAACTGCTTAACGATCAGAATGTTTACTTTTTTCCGTCGGCTTATCACCGTCATATCAAGTACGGTCATACGGATTCGGTCAATGAAATTCTGCGCACGGAAGTATTGGGTTTATTGCAGGAAGAGGCTCATTCCATGATCATTGTGTCATATCCCGACGCGATTTCCGAAAAAGTTTTGTCTAAAAAAGTGTTGCAGGAAAACACATTATTGATACATGCCGGCGAAAAACTGGATATCATGTTTGTCTCCGATGTACTTGACAGTTACGGATTTGAACATACGGACTACGTCTATGAACCGGGACAGTATGCGATGCGGGGCAGTATTCTGGATATTTTTTCATTTTCCAATGAATATCCTTTCAGAATTGATTTTTTCGGCAGCGAAGTGGAATCCATCCGGAGTTTTGACGTTGAAACGCAACTGTCTAAAAATAAGCTCAATGAAGTGCGTATTATCCCCGAAATCAGCAAACATCAGGAGGCGGATACGTCCCTGTTCGACCTGCTGCCGAAGAA
>JAITMT010000014.1 GCA_031277235.1 Tannerella sp. | reverse complement strand
TTACAAAAATCTTTTCGACCCGCAAACCAACCTGATGCGCGGCAAAAACGCGGACGGTACGTTTCAGTCGCCGTTCAACCCGTTCAAGTGGGGCGACGCATTTACCGAAGGTAACAGTTGGCACTACACGTGGTCGGTTTTTCACGATCCGCAGGGGTTGATTGATTTGATGGGCGGAAAGGTAAATTTCAACAAAATGATGGATTCCGTTTTCATCATGCCGCCCGTTTACGACGACAGTTATTACAGGGGCATGATTCACGAAATTCGCGAAATGCAGGTGATGAATATGGGTCAGTATGCACATGGTAATCAGCCAATTCAGCATTTTATTTATCTGTACAACTATTCCGGCGAACCCTGGAAAGCGCAATTTTGGGCGCGCGAAATCATGGACAAACTCTACAATCCCAACCCCGACGGCTATTGCGGCGACGAGGACAACGGGCAAACTTCAGCCTGGTATGTGTTTTCGGCGCTCGGATTTTATACGGTTTGCCCGGGAACGGACGAATATATTTTAGGTTCTCCGTTGTTTAAAGAGGTGAAAGTCAATCTTGAAAACGGTAAAACGATTACGCTGAAAGCCGAAAACAACAGTCCGTCAAACAGATACATTCAAAGTTTGCAATTAAACGGGAAAAATCATACAAAAAATTATTTCACACACGAAGAGTTGATGAAAGGCGCTGATATTCAATATGAAATGTCGTTAAAGCCCAATCCCGCGAGAGGTATTGACGCCGCCGACGCGCCGTATTCGTTCAGTAATAATTCGCATTTTTCAACCAACAATTAAATAATATAGAAACATGAAAAAAAGACTATTAATCACCTTATTATCAGTCATTTTCTATTGCAGCGGATTTGCGCAGGAATTGACGGTGGGAACTTACAACATCCGCCTTTACAGCCGCAGCGATTCGCTGAACGGCAACGCCTGGGAAAAACGCCGTCAGGCTGTTGTGGACTTGATAAAATTCAACGATTTTGACATTTTCGGATCGCAGGAAGTCGTTCATAATCAATTGGAAGACATGCTGAAAGGTTTACCGGAATACGCTTACATCGGCGTAGGGCGCACGGACGGCAAAACGGCAGGCGAATATTCGCCCGTTTTCTACAAAAAAGACAAGTTCAAACTGCTCAACAGCGGCTATTTCTGGCTCTCGGAAACGCCTGACAAGGCGGGCAGTTTCGGCTGGGACGCGGCTTGTGAACGGATCTGCACGTATGGATATTTTCAGGAAATCGAGACCGGGTTCAAATTCTGGTTTTTCACGACCCATTTCGACCATATAGGCGTCGTCGCCCGTCGGGAAAGCGCCAAAATGATCCTTGCGAGGATTAAGGATATCGGTAAAAATGAGCCTGTTATCGTTACGGGCGATTTCAATGTCAACCAGTTCGACGAAAGTTATCTGTTGCTGGCAAATTCCGGCGTCGTATCGGATTCCTACGAAAAAGCGTCCGTCCGGATGGCTCCCAACGGCACGTATAACGATTGGACTGTTAATCAATGGAATAAGGAACGTATTGACCATATTTTCATAAGCAAGGATTTCCGGGCGGAACGTTACGCCATCCTGACCAATTTGTATTGGGCTGAAAATGATGATGTTGCGCGTCTTCCGTCCGACCATTTTCCGGTGATGGCGGTTTTGAAGTATCAATAGGAGAATGAAAATCCTGTACAGCAAGCATTTTCCGCCGCGAAGATTCTCGGCGATAAATCTTTTTGGCTTGATAATTGTCCGTAAGGAACATGGTATTTTGAATATTACCGAACAGAATCACGAACGGATTCATACCCGTCAGATGCTCGAAATGCTGGTTGTCTTTTTCTATCTTTTCTACGTAACAGAGTGGTTCATAAGACTTTTGCAATATGGAAACCGGTACGCCGCCTATCGGAATATTTCTTTTGAACGGGAGGCGTACCGTAACATGCATAATCTTAATTATTTGAAGAACAGGAAGATATATGCTTTTGTGAAATATATGAAGCAAAAATAAGGAAAAGTTTTTTGCAAATATCAATAAAAACCGTACCTTTGCCCCGCTTTTTCAAGCAGGCATTGTCTCGTGGTGTAATGGTAGCACAACAGGTTTTGGTTCTGTTTGCCCAGGTTCGAGTCCTGGCGAGACAACAAAAAAAAACACTGATAATCAATAAATTAAACAGTAGATCGGGAGCAAAATTAAACTTCTATTCACCCAAGGAAATTTTCTTCCTGTCTTTGCAAAATCAAAAGTTGCATTCAATAGTTGAAACTGCCCATGATAAATTAATGCAAGGAGAAAAATCGTTCAGAAAGGTCGAAAAATAGGGAGATATGTCTCTAAACCAATGTTTCTTTCAATTATCGGAAGAAAAACTCCCCAACTGCCTCAATAATGCGGTTTTGCGTCTCGTCCGACATTTCGGAATGGATGGGCAGGGAGAGGACTTCGTTGCAGAGACGCACTGATTCCGTGAGGTTTCCGGCAATGCGCGCCACCCATTTGTAACCTTCCTGCTCGTGCACGGGCAACGGATAGTAAACCATGGAAGCAATGCCTTTTTCGGCTAAAAATCGCTTCAAATCATCGCGTTTTCCGTCCTTGACCTGCACGGTATATTGGTGATATACATGGCTGGTAAACAGCGGTTTAGCCGGAAGAATCAAGTCCGGACAACTTTTCAGCGTCTTGTCATACTGTTCCGCCAATTCTATTCTCCGTTTTGTAAACTCCTCAAAATAAGAAAGTTTCACGTTTAAAATAGCTGCCTGCAACGTGTCTAAACGGGAATTGAAACCAATCATTTTATGGCGGTATTTCTCGGACTGTCCGTGATTGGCGAGCAAACGGATTTTCTCCGCCAGCGCAGCGTCAGCCGTAAAAACCGCACCACCGTCGCCGGAACAGGCTAACGGCTTGGTCGGGAAAAACGAAGTAACGCCAACCGTCCCCAAAGTGCCGAGTTTCTGCGTTTTTCCGTCGGAGAATGTGTAGGACGAACCGAAAGACTGCGCGCAATCTTCGATGACTGCCAGATTATATTTACCGGCAATTTTCCGAATCATCTCAAAATTAGAGGATTGTCCGAACAGGTGCACGACAACAATGGCTTTGGTGCGGTTGGTGATGGCTTTTTCAATCAATTCGGGATTGATATTGAACGTATCCGCCTCCACATCAACGAGTATCGGCGACGCACCAACCGCTGCAATTGCCTCAACAGGAGCAATATACGTGAATGCCGGCACGATAACGTCGTCATCCTGTCCGACGCCAAGCGCTTGCAGCGAGATACGCAGTCCGTCAGTCGCGTTTCCGCAAGATATAACGTATGGAATATCAAGATATTCCGAAAGTCTGCTACAAAAAGTTTTGACGGCTCCGCCGTTGATAAAATCGGCGTTCAGCATCACTTCCTGCATGGCTGCATCTATCTCTCCTTTCAGGCGGAGATATTGGCTGCTGAGGTCTGTCATTGGGATTTGCATAATTCAAAGTTTGGGGTTTGAAGTTTGAGGTTCAAGGTTCAAAGTTTAAGGTTCTTTTGTTCAACTCTAACAGGGTTAAAAACCCTGTTAGAGTTAGAGTATAGAATATTTAATCTTAAACCATTCATTATCAATATTTAATGTTTTTTACCGGTTATTTCACCATACTTCCCGCCTCCACATTCTTTTGCGGCATAATAACCGCCAAAGATCCGTCCGCGTTTTCAGCCGATAGTATCATACCCTGAGATTCAATGCCTTTCAACTTGCGCGGCGCGAGGTTGGCGATGAAACACACCTGTTTTCCCACCAACTCTTCGGGAGTGTAATAGCCTGCTATTCCGGATATTATCGTACGTCCACCCAGTCCGTCGTCAATTTTGAACTGCAACAGTTTGTCGGCTTTCGGCACTTTCGTACATTCCAACACCGTGCCGACCCGGATATCCAACTTCATAAAATCCTCATATTGAATGGTTTCTCCGATAGGAGCAACTTTACTGTTTGCCGATTCGTTGGCTTTTCTGGTGTCCAATAATTTTTGAACTTGCTTTTCAACAATCTCATCTTCAATCTTTTCAAAGAGAAGTTCGGTTTTGCCGAGTTGACGTCCCGGTGCAAGCAAATCAAACCTGCCCAGGTTTTCCCAAGTCAGATGCTTTAAATTCAACATGTTATACAGTTTTTCGGAACTGAACGGTAGGAACGGTTCGAAAGCGATTGCCAGATTCGCCGTAATTTGCAGCGAAACGTTCAGAATCGTCGCCACGCGGTTCATGTCGGTTTTTGCCAGTTTCCAAGGCTCAGTATCAGTGAGATACTTGTTTCCGATACGCGCCAGATTCATGGCTTCCTTTTGTGCATCGCGGAAATGGAACGTGTCGAGCAATCGCTCCATTTCGCTTTTCACTTCGCCAAATTCCTTGAGCGTATCTTTATCATAATCAGTCAATTCATTGCATTCAGGCGTTTTTCCGTCGAAATATTTTTCGGTCAGCACCAGTGCGCGATTGACGAAATTGCCGAAAACAGCCAGCAGTTCGTTGTTGTTGCGTGCCTGAAAATCTTTCCACGTAAAATCGTTGTCTTTCGTTTCCGGAGCGTTGGCAGTCAGCACATAACGCATAACGTCCTGTTTTCCCGGAAAATCTTCCAGATATTCGTGCAGCCACACCGCCCAGTTTTTGGAAGTCGAAATCTTGTCGCCTTCGAGGTTCAGAAATTCGTTTGCGGGCACGTTGTCGGGCAAAATGTACGAGCCTTCGGTCTTGAGCATCGTCGGAAAAACGATACAGTGAAAAACGATGTTGTCCTTGCCGATAAAGTGAATCAGCCGCGTTTCGTCGTCTTTCCACCATGTTTCCCAGTCGTCCGGGAGCAGTTCTTTCGTGTTGGAAATATAGCCGATGGGCGCGTCAAACCAGACGTACAGCACTTTTCCTTCCGCGCCTTCGACGGGCACCGGGATTCCCCAGTCCAAATCGCGGCTCACGGCGCGCGGTTGCAAACCCATGTCCAGCCAACTTTTACATTGTCCGTAAACATTTGATTTCCACTCCGTATGCTCTTCCAAAATCCATTGGCGCAGCCATTCTTCATACCGGTCAAGCGGCAAGTACCAGTGTTTGGTTTCGCGCATGACGGGGCTGTTGCCGCTGATGGTCGAGCGCGGATTTTTCAGTTCCGTCGGGCTGAGCGACGTTCCGCACGCTTCGCACTGGTCGCCGTAGGCGTTTTCGTTGCCGCAATGCGGACAGGTACCCGTAATGTAGCGGTCGGCGAGAAACTGACCGGCTTCTTCGTCGTAATACTGTTCGCTCGTTTTTTCGATAAAAATACCTTTGTCATACAAGGTGCGGAAAATTCCGGACGCAACCTGATGGTGCGTTTCCGACGAAGTGCGCGAATAAATATCGAATGAAATGCCGAAATCTTCAAACGATTTTTTGATGATATAATGAAATCTATCAACAATATCCTGCGGCGTAACACCCTCTTTTTTAGCGCGTAAGGTGATGGGAACACCGTGCTCGTCCGAGCCGCCGATCATCAAAACGTCTTCGCCCTTGAGGCGCAGATAACGCGCATAAATATCAGCCGGCACATATACGCCGGCGAGGTGTCCGATGTGCACCGGACCGTTCGCATACGGTAAAGCCGTAGTAATCAATGTCCTTTTGAAATGTTTATTGCCCATTTACAATGCTTTAAGACTGCAAATGTAAGAAAATTATTTGATTTTCTTCATCATATTTATCATACAAGTTACAGATTCAACCGGCATATCAACATCGTTTTTCCGCAAAGATACAAAGTTATTCTTGAAAGGTTCAGAGAATTTCCGTAAATTTGTCGCGTCAAAACAGAAATAATTTACAACAATGGAAAATGTAGAAAAAACTAAATGCCTGATAATAGGTTCAGGTCCAGCAGGTTATACGGCTGCTATCTATGCTTCGCGCGCGAATTTGAATCCGGTTGTTTACGAAGGAATTCAGCCCGGCGGGCAACTTACGACGACGACCGTCATTGACAATTTCCCCGGTTATCCCGATGGCGTTGACGGTATCCAGATGATGGAAGACTTTAAGAAACAGGCGCTTCGCTTCGGCGCCGACGTGAGGAGCGGCATCGCTACGGAGGCGGATTTGTCGGCGAGACCGTTCAAAATCACAATTGACGGCGATAAAATCATTGAGGCTGAGACGGTTATCATAGCCACGGGCGCCACGGCAAAATATCTCGGACTGGCAGACGAACAAAAATATGCCGGTCAGGGCGTTTCGGCGTGCGCCACGTGCGACGGCTTCTTTTACCGGAACAAAACGGTTGCCGTTGTGGGTGGCGGCGATACTGCCTGCGAAGAGGCGACGTACCTCGCCGGGCTCGCCAAACAGGTGTACATGATTGTCCGGAAACCGTATCTCCGCGCTTCGCAAATCATGCAGGAAAGAGTGTCTAACAATCCGAAAATCAGTGTTTTATTTGAACATAACGCGGTCGGTTTGTTTGGAGACAACGGCGTGGAAGGCGTTCACCTCGTCAAACGGGCGGGCGAAACGGATGAGGAAAAATACGATTTGCCCATAGACGGATTTTTCCTTGCCATCGGTCATACGCCGAATACGAAAATATTTAAAAATCAGATCACTGTGAACGAAAACGGCTATATTGCCACGCCGGAAAAAGGCAGTCCAAAGACGAATATTCCGGGCGTATTTGCGGCGGGAGACGTAGCGGATTCCGATTACCGTCAGGCGATTACGGCGGCGGGCAGCGGTTGCAAGGCGGCGATGGAGGCGGAGAAATTCCTCTCGCTGGGATAATTGGGGGTTTAAAGTTTGAGGTTTAAGGTTCAAAGTTTAAGATTTAAAGTTCAAAGCCTCCCCTAACCCCTCCGAAGGAGGGGAACTCTCCCCTCCCTTGTGGGGAGGGGCAGGGGGAGAGGTTAAAAAATTAATAAAAAATTATGATTGTTTACAAGTTTGGCGGGGCGTCGGTGCGTTCTGCGGAAGGGATTAAAAACATTGCGTCCATCGTTTCGGGCGTGAAAGAGCCACTTTTCATCGTCGTTTCGGCAATGGGAAAGACGACCAATGCGATGGAGGCGGTGCTCGAAAATTTCATGAAAGCCGACAAAAAGGCGGCGGTGGACAAATTGAACGAGGTGGAGAACTATCACCTGGATATTTGCCGGGAACTCTTTGATACAGAGGAAGAAGCGAGTAAAATGTCCGATCCGCTGTTTTACGAGTTGGAACAGTTGATACTGAACGGTATAGGTGATGATTATGACAGTTGGTACGACCGAATCGTTTCCTATGGCGAGATTATATCGACGTCCATTGTTTCGGCTTACCTCAACAAAAAAGGTATTGCAAACAAGTGGCTTGATATGAGAAAGTTACTCATCACCGACAGTAATTTCCGCGAAGCGAACGTGAATATGAACGAATCGCAAAAAAAACTGAAGGCAGCCGTAAACTTTTCGGAGTCAAATATTTACATCGGTCAGGGATTTATCGGCGCGAATATGAAGGGCAGCCCTACGACGCTCGGTCGCGAAGGCTCGGACTATACGGCGGCGGTGGTGGGCAACCTGTTGAATGCCGACAGCGTTTCGATTTGGAAGGACGTGCCGGGAATTTTGAACGCCGACCCGCGTTTATTCCCTGATACTGTGCTGATTCCCGAACTGACGTACAAGGACGCGGTGGAACTGGCGTACAGCGGCGCGCAGATTATCCATCCGAAAACCATCAAACCGCTTGAAAACAAGAATATTCCGCTGTATGTGAGACCGTTTTCCACGCCGGTGGAAACCGGCTCGGTCATCAAAAGTTCGACGGCTTCGCCCATCCATGTGCCCGTGCTTATTTTGAGAACCAACCAGATATTAATCAGTCTGTTACCGCTCGATTTTTCGTTTGTTCTGGAAGAAAGTCTGCTAAAAGTATTTGCGGTGATGAACAAACACCGCCTGAAGATTTCGGCGATTCAAAGTTCTGCCGTAAGTATCTCTGTATGTGTGGATAATACGCGCTATCTGTGGACGGCGATGGACGAACTGTCGAATGATTTCAAGGTGAAATACAATGATAATCTGGAACTTTTGACCATACGCGGCAAAACGGACGACGTCATTGAAAAATACACGAAAGGCAGGAAAATTCTCCTGTCGCAAAGTACGCGCAGAATCGCCCGTTTCCTGATGAGCGTGAAATAGTTACGATGATTGACGAAGTCTTTTTGCTCGGCGAATTGAGGCAGGGAAACAAGGCGGCTTTTTCCCTGCTTTTCAAACGGTATTACAGGGATTTGGTGCTGTTTGGCGGCACTTTTCTCGCCGACAAGGATACTTGCGAAGACATTGTGCAACAGGTTTTTCTGAAAGTGTGGGAAGACCGCGAAGCGCTGGTTATCAAGACTTCGCTGAAATCCTACCTGTTGAAATCCGTGCAGAACGCCTGTCTCGACGAAATCAAGCATAAAAACGTGGTCAGGGAACACGAAGAATACGTTCAATATTCTCATTTACAGGAATATATGGATACGGAAAATTATATCCTCTATTCCGACCTGCAACGCCATTTGAAGGAGGCGCTGGAAAAAATTCCGCCCCAATATCGCGAATCGTTTGAAATGAACCGGTTCAAAGGGCTAAAATACAGGGAAATAGCGGAAAAACTGAATGTCTCGCAACGCACCGTCGAGGAGCGCATCGGCAAAGCCATCGAACTGCTGCGGAAATATTTGAAGGATTTTTTGTACATTTTTTTGTGAAACAGATATGGGGAAAAACGTTGTTGAATCGTCTTTAAATCAGAAAAGAGAAAATGGAAAGTAACGAAAATATCAATCGCCTGCTGTTCAACTATTTGAACGGTAATGCTACGGTGTCAGATTTGCAGGAATTGAAGGTGTGGATAACGTCTGCGCCCGAAAATCGCCGTGCGTTCAACGAAACCGTCAATATCTGGCAAGGCGCTCATCCGGCGTTCAATCCCGCAGAAATAAATGTTGAAAAGGCTGAAAAACAGTTGTTTGCCAAAATCGGGAAAAAGTCGTTTTTCCGCCAAACCCTGCAATTCTGGCAGCGCGCGGCGGCGATTCTGGTGATTCCCCTTCTGCTGTATTCGCTGTATTTATTTAACAATAAGGATATTAACTACACGGAAACAACATATCAGGAAACGACCGTTCCCTACGGAATGTATTCGGCGATGAATCTGCCCGACGGCTCGAAAGTGTGGCTCAACGGCGGCAGTTCGCTGAAATATCCCCTCCATTTCACAAGCGCCAACCGCGAAGTCGAACTGCACGGCGAAGGTTATTTTGAAGTGAAATCCGACAAGAAAAATCCGTTCACCGTGAAAACCGGGCAAATGACGCTACAAGCCACCGGAACAGCCTTTAACATAGCCTCTTACGATTCGGATTCCATCACCGCCGTTACGATGGTGGACGGCGTGATTAACGTTGCTTTCGGCAATAACAATCCCGTTCAAATGACTGTGAACGAGCGGATTGCCTACAACAGTCGAACCGACCGGAGCGAAATCCAACAAATCAACCCGACCAACGACGGACTTTACAAATGGTATTCATGGAAAGACGGCGTGATGATCCTGCGCGACGACCCGCTGTCGGCGGTTTTCAAACAGTTGGAACAGGTGTACAACATCGAATTTATCGTGCGCGAGCCTGACATTGCCAACGCCATTTACCGCGCCACGTTCCGGCAGGAATCGCTCGATGAAATCCTGCGCCTGCTCGAAATGACCGCCCCCATTCAATTCGTTTACAACAACCGCATCAAACCGAACAATGTTTTTGAAAAACAGCGTATTGAAGTGCGCTGGCGGAGGAATTAAGAGAGCGTTTCCAAGCGTCTTTCGATAGATTCCCGGACAATGGCGTTGATACTCATGCCCGTTTCTTCTGCCAGTATCGCTACGCGGCAATGAATGTCTGTCGGTATCCGGACGTTAAAAATGCCGTTGTATCCTTTGCGGGGAATAATGCCCATTTCTTCGCAACCCTCCAGATAACTGTCTATTCCGGCTTCAAAATCGGCTTTCAATTCATCAATCGTCTTGCCTTCGTAGGTGATGCTGTCTCTGGTCATTCCCAAGACTTTTCCGCACAGGCAATCATCCTCTTCGCTGTATTCCACGCTTCCCATGTAATTTTTATACTTCAGATATCCCATATTTTTATGATATTCTATACATCAAGTCCGGCAATCCGTTAGGATTGCATCGCTCGGTAGAAGGAATAACACACATCTCGAAGGCATTCCGTCAGGAATGCGACCTTGTTTAATATGGTTGCAAACCTACGGCTTGCAGTTTGAGACGTGATTACATGTATTTCTACCGAGCGAAAATCCCTACGGGATTTTTTTCATTAATTAAACCACAGTTAAACAGCCTGTTATAGATATCGTTTAAAGTGGTTTCTTTGCACAAAAGTAACTGCACACAGTTACATTTCCAAATTTTTTGAAAAAATTTTCATTTCCGACTGTGGAAAAACGTTTGTGATTCGTCTTTCTCATAGTGAGATAAAAATTTTAATAAACCTTTTAAAATGTAGTACGAGAATGAATTTCAATCATTTATTTCTAAAGATGTGCCTTCTTTTTGTATGTGTCGGGACGGGTAGCCTGCTCTCGGCGCAGATAACGCTTCGGGAAAACAATATTTCCATCGAAGACGTGATCAATAAAATAGAAGACAGTAGCGACTACCGTTTTCTGTACAACAAGAAAATGGTCGATGTAACTCAAAAAATATCTGTTTCCGTTCAGGATGAAGATATCAAATCCGTGTTGAACAAGGTGTTTGCCCGCACGGACATTGATTATTCCATGAACGACAAGCAGATTATTTTGAACCGGAAAGGCGCTTTTGCAGAAGCGCCCCAAAAGAAAACCGTAACGGGAACGGTAACTGACGCCGCAGGCGAGCCGGTAATCGGCGCAAGCGTTATTGAAAAAGGTACGAGCAATGGAATCACAACGGGCATGGATGGCGATTTTGCCTTGAATGTCAGCGATGACGCCGTATTGCAGATTTCCTTCCTGGGACACGCAACTCAGGAAATTTCCGTAAATGGACGGAGCGTATTGTCAATTTCGCTTGTTGAAGAT
>JAITMT010000500.1 GCA_031277235.1 Tannerella sp. | reverse complement strand
TGTTGTTCACTTCACGCGTTTGCAGTTCGAGTACATCAACCGGACACGCTACAACGCACAAATCGCACCCTTTGCAACGTTCCACATTGACGACTACTGCTCCTATTATCTTTGCCATAACATGATTTTTTTAATTAATTTTGATTTACTGTCTTATTGATATAATGAAGAGCCATTTCTATCCTGTCTTTTTTGTTTTCTTCGCCGTTCCGTTCCAGGTCGGACATGCCTTGCACCAGATTGAGCCTTGAAGCGAATTCATAAATCAGGCTCGGAAGTAATTTGATGGCATCATATATTATTTCCACGGCTTCGTCCATGCGGTCTGTTTCGAGGCAGCAATAAACGAATTTGCCCAGAATCGTCATGAAATCATCGGGGTCAATCCTTCGCAGCATTTTCCTCAGTAATTTGTACGCCTTCTCATATTCCTCCGCGTGCATGCAACATTCGATCAACGGCATTTCGTTTTCCGGCGCATGATCGTGGTCAGACTTCAGCAGTTCCTCGTAAACTTCGATTGCCTTGTAATAATTTCCGTTGATGTGATAGCAGCGAGCCTTGAAGCGGAGAATGAAATATTTCGTATTTACGTATGTCGGCTTCACGCAGGATAATGCGAAATCCAGTGCCTCGAGGGCTTTGTCGTATTCAAAAAAGGTAGCGAGCAAACGCCCCTTAACGAACCAGATATCAGCCGAATACGGTTCCTCGTCCAGAAATTTTTCGCACAGGTCGAGGGCTTCCTTGATTCTACCCTGCATTTCGAGGTTGTAACACAGTTCGATTTTCAACATCTGGTTTCCGGGATATATTTTGCAAAACTTTTTAATCAGTTTCAGGGTTCGCGGCAAATTTTCGTTCGTGTCGTTGAAGAGCATGGCAATATGTTCCGCCAAATCTTCGCGATAGGGGCATTCTTTTTCGATTTCCTCGATGAACATGTTTACTTCTTCCGTTTTGCGGAGTTGCAGCAGACATTCAATCACCAGAAATTCAACCTCCCTGTCGTGTTTTCCCTTGACATACAGTTCGGTTTCAAGAAATTCCAGCGCCCATTCGTAATCTTCGTATTCAACCAATGTCCTGGCTATCAGTATCTTGAATCCTTTGTCGTAGGAATAGAGTTCGAGACCGAGATTTATTGCCTCTTCAAGGTTTTCGATG
This sequence comes from Tannerella sp., assembly GCA_031277235.1. Taxonomy (GTDB): domain Bacteria; phylum Bacteroidota; class Bacteroidia; order Bacteroidales; family Tannerellaceae; genus Tannerella. Next base: position 1,937 of record JAITMT010000500.1, on the reverse strand, counting down.
TCTTCCGTTGCCGCGAAATAATCAATCAGCGAGAGCATATCGTCCATATCGAAAAATTCGGTTGCCCCGTTGTTGATAAAATCCGAAAACCGGTCTAATAATATTGCTATTTCCTCATCTTCTTCTTCCATACATTCATTTTCCTTTTACTTTGTTCCATGTATCTTTTAATGGGATGGTTCTGTTGAAAATCAATTTTCCGTCCCTGCTGTCCGGATCCACGTTGAAGTAGCCGACCCGTTGAAACTGAAAGTGTTCCAGCGGTCGGGCGTTTTTCAATTCTTCTTCCACGAAACAGTTTGTCAATATTTTGAGGGAATCGGGATTCAGAAATTCGCGAAAATCCGTATCCTTTTCTTCCAGCGGATTTTCGACCCTGAAAAGGCGGTCGTAGAGCCGCACTTCCGCCGGCAGGGCGTGCGCGACGGAAACCCAGTGAATCGTGCCTTTCACCTTCCGGTTGCAGTCGGGCATATTGCTCTTTGTTTCAGGCATATATTCGGCATAAATTTCCGTAATTTCGCCGTTTCCGTCTTTTTGGCAACCCGTACATTTTATAATATAGGAGCAACGAAGCCGCACTTCCTGACCAGGCGTCAGGCGGAAATAATTTTTCGGCGCATCTTCCATGAAATCATCCTTTTCGATGTACAGTTCCCGCGAAAAGGCTATCGGATGCGTGCCTGCCGACGGGTCTTCGGGATTGTTGACGGAATCGAACATCTCGACTTTCCCTTCGGGATAGTTGGTCAGAATCAGTTTGACGGGATTGAGGACGGCTGCCACCCGGTTTGCCCGGGCGTTAAGGTCGTCGCGCACAGCGTGTTCGAGTAGCGCCACGTCAATAATTCCGTCATATTTCGTGTATCCGATCATGTTGATGAAATTATGGATGGATTCGGGCGTGAAACCGCGACGGCGATAGCCGCACAGGGTCGGCATACGCGGATCGTCCCAGCCGCTAACGATTTTTTCCTGCACGAGTTGCAGCAGTTTTCGCTTGCTCATCACCGTGTAGGTCAGGTTCAGGCGGTTAAATTCCGTCTGGTAGGGGCGGTAATTATCGTACACCTTGTTGCGGTCGAATCCGTCGTCGCCTTTTCCAAATTCGTCCAGCAGCAAGTCTATGAATTGATCGTAGAGCGGACGGTGAACTTCAAATTCGAGCGTACACCACGAATGCGTAACGCCTTCAAAATAATCGCTTTGACCGTGTGCGAAATCGTACATCGGATAGACTTTCCACTGCGTACCGGTGCGGTGATGCGGCGTTTTGATGATGCGGTATATGATGGGGTCGCGGAAGTGCATGTTGGGCGAAGTCATGTCCAGTTTGGCGCGCAGCGTCATGGCGCCTTCCTCAAATTCGCCTGCGTTCATGCGGCGGAAAAGGTCGAGGCTTTCGGCTGCCGGACGGTTGCGGAACGGACTTTCCGTGCCCGCTTGCGTCGGCGTACCTTTCTGTTGAGCAATCTGTTCGGACGTTTGTTCGTCAATATAGGCTTTGCCTGCCTGAATCAGCCGGACGGCAAAGTCATACAACTGTTGAAAATAATCGGAAGCATAATATACGTCAGCCCACTGAAAACCAAGCCATTTGATGTCTTCCTGAATGGAATCCACATATTCCACATCCTCCTTGGAAGGGTTGGTATCGTCGAAGCGCAGGTTGCACGTCCCGCCGTATTTTTTAGCCAGTCCGAAATCCAGACAAATGGCTTTTGCATGACCGATATGGAGGTAACCGTTAGGCTCGGGCGGGAAGCGAGTTTGCACCCTGCCGTCATTCCGACCGGCAGCTAAGTCGCTCTCTATCATTTGTTCTATAAAATTCAGACTTTTCCTTTTTTCTTCTGTTAAGACGTTCTCTGACATAATCTTCTTCGTTGTTTCAATCTGCAAAGATACGATATTTTATTCAGATAGATACAATTTGT
>JAITMT010000185.1 GCA_031277235.1 Tannerella sp. | reverse complement strand
GCCATATCATCCCCGACATTGACGACGGCGGGAGGGAAAAGTTTAGCCGTAATAAGATAGCCCACGGGAGTGTTTTTGTCTTCTTCCGACATTCTGCTGTATAATTCCTCCGCTTTTTTCCGCAGGTTTTCCTTGTCTTCAACATCCATTTTGGAGTATTTCAATGTCATGGACACTCCATTCATCTTATCAAGCCAAATCGGAGAAATGTCTGTTTTTTCCATGATACTGATGTCGCCATAAATTTCTATGATCTCTAACGAGTCATCAATTACCTTCAGAGAGTCAACAATTTTCTTGTATGAAAGCGCTTCGTCCTCTGAGGACGCCGCCCTTTTTTTGGAAGACGCAGCGTTTTCCTCTACTGAAATGCGGGAACTTTCAGCAATTACATCGCGATTTTTATCGGTATAGCGGTTTTCCTCTTTCTGATAGGGAATGGAACTTTTTACACTCCACGTTGGATGTAACTTTCCGTTTCCTTTGATTGTAATTCTCGCTTTGGGCGCAACCCAAACGTACAAGGGCAATGAAGGGAAGTCATCGCCACGCGGACCGACAGCCATCCGTTCAGGATTGGATAGCGTTTCTTCCTTGAAGGTAAAACGACCGTCCCTAATGGTATCAGTAGCGATGCTTATACGTGTATTGCCGTCCCATCTAATCAAATGTATCACTGTACCGTCTTCCAAACCGGAAATTTTTCCTTCGATGAGAAATTCCTTATCCGAAAGTTTCTCGCGGTTGGAACATGCAACGCTAAAGAGTGCCACGCAAGTCCATAAACTTATTTTCAAAAATAAACTTTTCATACACTTATACTTTTTATATGATAACAAACGCAAAATTACTGAAAATATTTCAACAGAACAAAATTATATAATTTTTGATTTTAGATTTACGATTTTTGATTGAATCTTCAAATTTTCAAATCTTCAAATTACAAAGTAATTGTCGTGAAATCTCTTTCTTTCCTGTTGAAATGAAGTTACTTCGTGACACGACACTATTCCGCCGAAGGCGGCGCCTCGCCTGTTCCCCATCCGGTATTTGCCTTGTCGCCCATTACCAGCACCAGTTTGCCTCCGTCCTTGATGTCGTCGTGGCTGAACCAGGGCTTGTTCCATTCCTTGCCGTTGAGTTTTGCCGACCGGATGTATTTATTGTCGCCGGAACAGTTGACGGCTTCTATTTCAAAATATTTTCCGTTGCCCAAATCCATTTTTACGTATGGAAACAGCGGGCTGCCGATGTTGTAGGACGGCATTCCGGGCGTGACGGGGTAGAAACCCATCGCCGAGAAAACTACGAAAGCCGATGTGCCGCCGCCATCCTCGTCGCCCGGAACACCCATCAGGTCATTGCGAAACCATTGCTTGAGCAGGCTGCGGATGCGTTTTTGCGTTTTCCAGGGCTGACCTGCATAGTTGTAGAGGTAGGGAATGTGCAGACTCGGCTCGTTTGCCATGGAGTATTGACCGACGTTGCCGGTGTGGTCGGGCAGTTGGGCGTAGAACTCGAATTTGCTCCGTCCCAGCGGCTCGCGGAACGTGGCGTCCAAATGGGCGACAAACGCTTCGGGCGAACCCGTCAGGCGGACAAGGTCGGCGAAGTTGTGCTGTACGTCCCAGCGATAGACCCATCCGTTGTTTTCGTCGTAAAAATCGCGGGCGCCCATGCCTCCCGAAAACCGGTAATCGAACGGTTCGATGAAATTGCCGTCCCTGTTTTTCGGATGGAAAAAGGCGGTTTGGGCGTTGTAGAGATTCCGGTAGTTGTACGAGCCTTTCAGAAAATATTGATAATCGTCTTCCAGTCCCAGCGTTTTGGCTATTTGCGACAGGCACCAGTAGTCGTAACTGGTTCCGAGCGTTACGGCTACCGGCTGGCGTTTTTCAAAAGGATGCACGTCGCGGACGTATTCTTCTTCGCCGGGTTTCAGTGCGGGAAAATATCCCTTTTCCTTGTAGAAATCATCCAACTCTCCGGCTTCGGCGCGTACCCAGGGTATCAGCGTTGATTCCATGAGGGCGTTGCGGCAGGCGGTATAGGCGGCTTGCAGGTCGAAACCGCGCAGTCCCTTGCACCACGCATCCCAAACCACGCCTACGGCATGGTTGCTGTTCATGCGGTGGCTGTCGCCGGTGATTTCGGGAAAGGTGGGCATCCAGTTTTCGGGGCTTTGTTGCGCCATGCGGATGTACGACTGAATCATGTTGGTTTCCATTTCCGGTTCGATGAGGATGCGCAGCGGGTGTGCGGCGCGGTAGGTGTCCCAAATCCAGTCGTCGGTATAGAAGGGAATGCCGCCGTCGTCATGCACGCGCCCCTCGCTGCCGAAAGCGCTGTAGTAGCGTCCGTCTTCCGAAATGTTGATCATGCGTTCGTAAATGCGGTAGAGCGATGTGTAGAATATCGTCTTGTCGTTGTCGCAGGCTCCTTGCACCTCGATTTTTCCAAGCGTTTGGTTCCAGATGTCGCGACCTTTTTGCGCCACCTGTTTCCAGTCGTAGGTGTCAATTTCGCGTTTCAGGTTTTGCGACGCCTGCTGTCCGTCAATGAAAGAAACGCCGTAGCGCAGGCGGACGGTTTTTTCCTTTCCGAAATGGAATACGACCGAACTGTTGCGCCCTTCCACCGATTTTTCACCGTATGAAACGCCCTTGTCCGTCAGAATGCCGATTGCAACCGGTTTCTGCTCCGTTTCGATGCTGACATATACGCGGGTATCGCCGCGCTCGATGATTTGGCTGCCGGATACGCCCTCGCCGGTTATCTGCATCGAACCGTCACGGGTATTGACTATGATGAAGTTATCGCCTTCCTTTTCAAAAGTAATCTCATAGACAGCCGACCGGTGCGACGGGGCAAAATTGACCTGCACCTGCGCTTCGTCCAGATATACGGAGTAACTGTACGGGGTGATTTTTTCGCGGTCGTACGTATAATTGACCGCAGGCTGCAGGGCGGATTCACCCTGTACCGGACTGATATTGAATGCCGAACTGCCGCGATGACTCGTAACGATGACGGGCAAGCCCCGTATCAAATCCGAAGTGTAATCGGCGCGGTTGGGATAGATTCGCAGCATACTGTTGGGCAAATGTACCGTGGGGTAGGTAGGCACCAGTAAATGACTGATATTTCCCATGTAGGGATTGACGTAATCCACGGGGGATTTGCCGCTGTTTTCGGCGCTGCCGCACGAAAGAAGCAAAGCACAAGATAATGAGACTGTTAAGATAGAACGATTCATGTTATTTCGGTTTAATGCCCGCAAAGATAAAACGGTTATGCTTAAAAAATGATTAAAAAACAATTAATATGAAAAAAAATTACTGCTTTGTTGCGCATTCATCTTACCGTTACATCATAAACATATCCGTTCATTTTAATATTTTCCATTGTTACTTTTTTGCCGTTGATGACCACGTTTTCGACAAGCACGTTTTTGATGGCATGGTCGGGGCTGAAGCCCAGAAACTCCATTTCCTGTTGGAGCGGCTTGCCGTCATTGTTTACCGTAATATTTTTGAATACAACGTCTTCTATCTGTCCACGTTTGGGGTCGGTTGTCCAGTAGGCTTCGTTGATCCACAACGAGGCAAACCGTACCGATTCTTCGATGCGGATATTTTCAAAACGGACATTTTTAACCAGTCCCGCGTCGGTATGGTAGATGCGCAGCGTCCATTCGCGTCCGTGGTCGCCGATCACGTCGCAGTCCTCGAACAGCACATCCTCTACCTTTTGCGTCAGTTCCGCGCCGATGCTCAACGCATGGGCTACCTCGTTCCACAGCATGCATTTGTGCACCCGTATCCTGCCTGCTTCCCCGGTTCCCCGTACCGTTTTCACCACCACAAGGTCGTCCAGCGTGCGCAGAAAACAGTTTTCCACCAGCACGTCGAAACTCGAATTGATGTCAATACCGTCGGAATTGGCGCGATGTCCCAGAATTTTGATATTGTCTATGTGAACGTCTTTACAATCGCGCAGGGAAACCGTCCACGAACTGGAATTGCGCAGTATCACGCCTTCCATTTTCAGCCCTTCGACGGACGCTCCTACCATTTGGCGACCGTGCGTAGGCACCCGTTCCTGGTCGAATATGCCCCGTCCGCGAAAGGTGATGTTCTTACCCTTGAGGTTGAAAGACGCTCCGCCGTAATACTTCAGTCCCGGGATCCATCCGTCGTGCCACGGTTCGTCGGCTCCCACCGTGCCCCTTACAATTGCTCCGCCTGCGATGTAAACCGTTTTGTTGTCGCCGACGGGCAGGGATGTTATTTCATGGATGCCGGGAGCGAAATAAATCACGTCCGGGTCGTCCGGGTCGGGAATGTCGTTTTCTTCGGGATTCACGAAGATGTGCAGGGAGCGGATGTGATCGCCGTTGATTTCGACCGTAACGTGTTGCGGTTTCTCTATTTCAAAGGAGACGGTTTTGCCTTTTACCGCCGGCTTGATGCCGGAAGAAGTTGGGAGTATCTTTGCCGAAGCGACTTCTTCACCTACGGTTACGGTGATTCTTACCGGTCCCTTTTTCAGGTCGAACGAAGCAAATCCGGCGACATCGAAATATTTTTCCGATTCGAGGCGCATGTCCATCGCCTTTTCGCGCTCCGCTTTGTCTTCCATGCCTATTTTGGCGTTGTACACGGGTACGTCCAAACCGTTTACGGAGACTCTGAATTTTTCATTCAATACTTCGCCTTCGGGTGCGGGATATACGGTTATGTTGTTTTCATGCTGACTGCAGGATGCTGCCAGCAGGCTTGCAGCGTAGAATAATAATGATATTGTTTTTTTCATGACGGTTAATTATTTTTGCAAAGTTAGTTGTTTTTTGGGAGATACAAGGGGAATGGAGGAAAAATTTGTTTGTTTTGTTGAAGGATTTGGGAAATGGAGGTGTTGTTGTGGCGTTTTGAGAAAGAGTATTGAAAAGCACGCAAAAAGAGGCTGCCATAAAAAACAGGGCAGCCTCTTGGAGTGTCAAATGTTTTTAACCCAAAATCCGCATTAGAAAAAAAAGTGTTATCTTTGCGTACGAATTTCTAATGCGTAGCATTAGAAGAAAAATGATATAAATTATTCATTATCAGCAAATTGAAATTGCAGTAATTTCCAATGCAGAATTTGGGTTTAATCAATTATTTATATTTTCCTCTATTGAGTTGTACGGTACACGATGCGCTATGGGGACTGTGTGACTCCTTGCGAACTGTGCAAAAATATGACTGCGTTAGATCGAACCCAGGTTGTAAAAGCCCTTTTTGATATTTGTCCGACTGATGCGCTCTGACAAGTTCTTTGTTTAACCTGCCGATGATTTGTGAAAATAATGTTACCTTTGTCATTGAGAAGTTGATTTTTTATTTTGGTTTGAGACCTCTAAGGTAACGATGAGATACAAAATATACAATTTCTCACTTTTTTTATCTGTCATCTTCTCTTTCTGTTTGGATAAGCGGCGCTTCCAATATTCCAAAAGGTATGATATGATAGGTGTCGCGCCAAAGGATGGGATTTCCTCTGAGGCGTGCATCATACCAGTCTCTGTCGCCGGCTTCGATCGTGTTCGGCCAGGTTTCATCTCCATGAAATGTAGCGGGGCCTACTCCTGAAAATTCGCCGCCTTTGTGATGGTGAGGCCCCATCAGATTACGCAATCCATTGGTAAGCGTAATACGGATTTCATTTTTACCGGGTTTCAGGGCTTTGGTAATGTCGCTTTCCCAAGGGCTTGAAAAAATGACGGGAAAGTCTGTTTCGTTCACCTTGACCGCTATCAGGATTGCCTCGAATGCCGGAAATACGACTTTGTAACTTGTCCCTTTTTCCAATGCCGGGAGGTCGAAATCGGCGCTAAACTCAAAACTTCCCGCATAAAACGGATAGCCTTGTGTTGATATATCACCGCTAACAGAAGGCTTTTCTTTACTTAGGGCAAAGGATTTGAATCGATTGACCGGAGCTTTCGGGGGTAATTCTCTTTGCCGGCTACGCCAGGTGTCGGCTAAGGGGACATCGGCGACAACAGCAGATACGGCAAAATCGCCGATCAGGTAAATGCTTTCAATCTCCGTTCCGTAACGTTTGTCGGCTGTCAAAGCGGCTTTTACAGGCGCTTTATAATCGAGCGACAAAACAATCTCATTTTTACCTTTTTTCAATAGTGTGCTTATGTTTTGTGTTCTGAACGTTGCGTCCACATAAAAACCCGTTTCGGTGAATCGGACATCTTTCCCGTTTATTCGGATGTTTTTGTACATTTCGGGCTGTTCCATCACCAAGGAACAGGTTTCGGGTAGCTCATCAACCTGAATTTCAAATTTTAGCAGTAGCGGTCCGTTATAAGGTCTCCTGGCGCTACGTTCATAAAAAGCCAATACCGGTTCAGGCGCGCTCCAACTCGCGCCCTTATCCGATGAAAAGCTTGCAAAATCCAATGTTATGGCATTGGGGTCTATGCGTTTGCCGGTAAAAGTACTTGGAAGAGTAACGATGGTCGTCGCCTTTTCCGGCACATGATAAGTTTCTACAAATACTGTACTTTTTGCGGCGCTACCGATAGAAATAATCCAGGTTTGGGCAGGAGCAAATTCGATTTTATAACTGCCGTCGGTCTCCGGTTTCCATTCAAGGCAATCGCCATTAACGGGATTCCATAAGGCTACCGGAATATCCTTCTCTGCAAAACGAACACAGATTTGACGATATTCTGTGCGCGAAGTATTCGATAATTGGAGAAGCTGTCCGTTCGAGACCGTCCTCAAATGGCTCCAAACGGTTTCATTCCCTTCTCCTGTTAATGTAAACGAAGGTGCGAAACTATCATTTAAGACTTTTCCCAAGTCGGTTATGGGGATTTCTGTTGAGATTTTTTTAAGTGTCGCTATCCATTCAGGGCTGCTACTTCCATCAACCAAAGTTGGGTAATTTCCGCAAATAAATACCTTCCCACCGGATTGAGCAAATTGATTCAGCAAATCAATGGTCGATTTCCGGATTGTCAACATTTCCGGTAATACGACGGTATGATAAGCCATTTGATTGATAACAAACTTTCCATCTTTCACTTTTCCTGTTTCGGAGATGATCTGTTCGTCTCCGATATCGAAATTGCGATGTGTTTTCATCAGCGTTCCGAGTAATCGTTCAAACTTACCGTCACGTGTGTATGAAGCGCCCTGCATATACTCGATATAGGTAGATTCAAGCGGTTGGATAACACATACTTCGGGCGTAGTTTTCCCAGTGGTGGCAAAATAGCACAACCGGGCAGAATAGTCTTCAAAAAGTTTATTATAACTCCAATAAGGTTGCTGATGACTGATTGTTGGCGGATAATCACGTTTACGGGCTCCTTTCATACTGTACAGATACAGGTGCGGACACATGAAATTTATTCCCATAATTGTGTGCCAGGAAGTGATCCACATCCTGTCTTCGAAACTCATATTATGGCCGCTTATTCCGAATAATTCGCTCAAGCGGCGTTCAAGTCCGTATTGGTTGGCTACCGAACTCACCCCTTTTCCCAAATAGATGGAACCATAGCGTAACCCCAATGCGTCAATACCGGGTTGTTGCATGTGCCGTAATTGTTGCATCAGATTCCCTTCGTTCAACATGGTTGAGGTGGGGTTGTCTTCTCCGTTATAATGTCCTGTCCAAATAAAGCCGTTTTGGGCGCAATATTCTCCGATGGGTCTGCTGAACGCATTTTCCATACAATAAGCGACTGTCCGGTAATAATCAATCCTGACTTTTCTCCAATCGCCGATCGTATCGAAGAGGGAAGGCATGACAGGAATCAGTTCGTAGCCGCAACGTTGACGAAAAGCGTCGATCATTACCGGCGAATAGGCCACTAATCCGTCGTGCTCGATATGGGCTTTCGGCGATACCTGAGGTTCGTCCGTAAACATACCCATCACATTTGGTTTCCCGCTAAAGCGTTCCACATAGGGCTGATAGCTGCATTCAATAAAGGCTTGCACCATCTGGGGATTCATCAGATCGACCCAGCTTGTTCCGTTATACCAGGCTACTCCCATCGGACTGACTAATTCGACATACAGGTATCGGTCGTCTTCCAAAAGAATGGTATCGGGCGAAGAAATTTTTGTTCCTTTAGGAACTCGCGCCAAGGAGCGGGCTCGATAATCCGGACTCCGGACGGGAACAAGGCCTCCTGCAAAACCGCTCGGCCACTTGTCCTCATCATAATACCAGGCATCCATCCCCAATTCTCGCAGTACATCTGTCCCGACTTTCATCATTTCAAACCAATGGTCGCTCAGATAGGGGGTCAAAAGTCCGATGCGACTATGCAGGAAAGCGCCCCCATAACCTGCCTCCTTAAATAAATGAAGTTGCCTTGTCAGTTCACCGGCCTGTAAATCGTCATTTAACGAATAAAAAGGTACGGCGCGGAACGTGTTATCAGGATTTTTAAATTTCCCCTGCTCAAACGATTGATAAGAGGACTTCTCCTCCTGTGCATAACACATTTGCACAAACAAGCTTAAAATAATTGTCAGTTTTATTATTCGTTTCATACCATTTTCAACTCTCAATTCTCAACTCAAAAAAGTTTCCCATAACGAGATAAAAGTTAAAATTAAAACCTCCTACTTAAAGTCTGCCGTTATTTTTTGATATACCGGTCGTATTTGCCGCTCATTACGTCTTTCACGGCTTCCAAATAGCCGAATCCGTACAGCATGTCGGGCAGCAGGTAGCTGCCTTCCACCCACTCGTTCCAGGCATTGATGGTCATCAGTTTCGGTTGGTTGGGATGTTTATCCGCATATTGTTTGGCTTTGGAGAACAAGGTGGCGAAACTTGTGGGCGTGTTGTTGTAATGCACCGTGTTCTTCATGCCGTAGGCCGGGAAGCGGGGCGTATCGTCCCAACCGACCGAGGTACAGGGGAAAAACGGAATATTCAAAGCTTCGTCCCACTGTTCCCTGATTTTGATGGAATTGGCTCCATAAACGATATAATCTTCCGAAGTACCTCCCATATTGTACATGGTGACACTGTTGAACCCTATCGCCTCGATTTGTTCGGCTTCTTTTTTGACCGCTTCGGGCGCCCTCACCGAGCCTCCACCCGGGATTAATTGGAAATGCACACCCGGAAATCCGGCTTTCTTAGCCTGTTCTCTGAAGTAATCGAGCGCTTTGCGAGTTTCCTCTACACTTCCGCCAAAACTTTGCAGCAGTTTATTCATGCCGAAAATAGCAAATACCGGTTCACCATTGATTTTAAAATAATTGGGCTTATGAAAATATTGCTTGATTATCCGGTCGACAATGATTTGATAGTTTTTCCAATCGACGGCGGCATCCCAAAGAATGGAGTCGTCGCCTCCATACTTGTGCCAATTCCAATAGTTCCTTTTGACATCGTGATTAGCCCACATCACGTAGAAATACATCTTTTCATTGTTCTTCGCTTTCAGGAAACCGTCGTTCAGGGCGCTTTCAAGGTAGGGACCTTCGTCGTACCAATACCAGTCGTAGATAAAAACATTGACGCCATGGTCGGTGGCTACATCAATCCATTTCTCGACTACTTCCGGGTCGTTGTCCATTTCATAGCCCCACAAGGGCGCTTTAGGCTGGTAATGGCCTTCGTAGCGAGGATTACCCTTTTTGATGACTTCCCATTCGCCAATCCCATCGCCCCATAATTTTTCGCGACCTAACGGATCGTCGTGACAGGAAGGCCATACATAAGCGGCGACGTAATAACCGTCTTTAGGCGGTTTCACTGAATTTTGACCGAAACTGTGCGTTAAGCAAAAACAAACAAAAACTGCAATGAGTACAAACTGTTTTTTTGAAATTTTATTCATGACAAAATGATTTAGTTATTTGATAAATTGAACATCTGTAAAAGAAAATTTGGATTGATCGTCTAAGGTATTGTCGAATAGAGGACTGTACATTTTAGCGCTTATCGTTTTGTTCTGGACATCAATGTCTAACAGTCGGAAATATCCGTCGCTATTACATTGATAATCCTGTAGCATTTGATAAATCGTATTGCCGTTGTCGCCTTGATCGGTTCTCCACGACGAATAACAGACATGTCCGCTCAGCACCATCAATACATTTTTGTGTGGTTTGATGTACTTATCGTAAATATCCGACACGATCATATCGCCATAGCCGGCATTATTTGTGACTATTTCACCTTTAGGGTTAAGATGATAATGCGTCAGAATGATTGCATTGTGATCTGGATATTCTTTCAATACGCCGTCCATCCACTGTGCCGCAGCCTCCCGTGCACAAAATTCCAATGCGATGACAATCCATTTAAGACCACCCGCTTCAAAAATGTAATAGGCATTGTCGCTTTTATCTTTTTCGAATCGTCCTTTCTGCAAAGGAAACCGGCTGACGGGAAAAAAATAATTGAATTTTTGCGTTCTTCGCAAATTTATATTCGTATTTCCGGGGGCGGCGCTACCGGAGAATTGTCCCACGGCTTCCGTGTCGTGATTCCCCAGCGTGATGGCATAAGGAATTTTTGCCCTGTCGAATATCTTCATGCCAACAGAAGCCAATTCCCAATGATCGAAATTGTCGAAGTTGACCAAGTCGCCTACCTGCAAAAGCATCGGAATTTTCAATGAATCGGCGTTATTCACGACCCATTCGATCATGGAAAAGAAAACTCCGCGATTATTACCCATGTAGGTTTGTGTGTCGGGAAATACCGGAATTGTGAACTTTTGTGCAAAGCCAACAGTCGGAATTAGAAGCAGTACGGTGAGAACCGATTTCAATAACGCTTGGTGTAAGATTGATTTGCTCATATTTTTTATTTTTTTATATTAGGGGTACAAATATAGTGAAATTTATTACGATTCATTGATTTGTTGCAAGATTATATTCTATTTGAAACGAATATCGTTCACATAATTATTTATATGAAGTTGTTACTTGGAAACTACTTCCTTGATCTTCTTGCCGCTCCATGATTGCCAAATCATCATCCCGCCAACCCCAAACAGGCTCGCGTCCCGAAAATTCTTCTACAAAACGCTTGGTCAAATGCGAAGGCGCATTTTTTGCCCAAGGTTCGTTTTGCCCTGCCCAACCGTCGAAATAATATACTCCAATGGTTGCCGGTTTCTCTCGATAAGGACTTTCAGTATAAGTTGTTAATCCGATACTTGCAAAGACAACCGCCCAAAAAAAGATAATTCTTCGTTTCATACGAACATAATTTGTACGGTACTTCAAATTGAGCAGGTAGGGGGATTACTCCCCCTCCTTCTCACACGGTAGAAAAATAATCATTAAAGATCATCACCCCAAAAAGTTACCTCTCCGATGTTGATGCAGTTGGTGTGTTGCCAATTGGGATATTTGACCACCAAGCGAATGTATTTCACTCTTTTACCATCGCTTTTTAACTCAAAATCGAAACCGCCGTCTAATTGTCCGACTGCATTCGCGGCTCCCCAGACAGCCCTGTCGGCGTCGTTGCTGGTATTGTAATTCGATCCTGACGGTTTAACGTTCTCGAAATCGCCGAGTTTTATCCAGTCTTTCTGCCAATTATAAATACCCGGTGGTGGAGCAGTTTGTATATACAGATTTCCCCGCCCGGCATAAGCGGCATTCCCGTTCGGATTGGTCTGAATCTGATTATCAATTGCTTTATGTTCTACGTAAGTCGTTCGATAATACAACTCAAAAGCGGCTTCGTCTTCAAAATCTTCCACCGTTTTAGGCTCATCGGTCGCCCATACTTCAAAATAGCGGGGCGAGTGTCCCGTAAACGCTCCTACTTCAGTTCGAGCATGAAATTTAAGACGGGTAAGTTCGGCAAGTACGCCAATACTAAACGTGTAACAGTGCGGGTATTTGAACACGGCATTTTCCCAGTCATTGCTCATATCGACCGAGTGATAAATTCCCCTGAACCCGTTTAAGGCATCGCCGCGGGTATTGTTGTCCCAGATCTGACGTATGTCGCGGTTATCGCCTATAGGCCACGTATTTTTCCATGAATCGGGGGTGTTACCCGGTTGCGGCGTGGTATTGTCACCCGGCTTAAAGGCGTCTGTAAATTTCGATTTATCAATCAGTCTTTCAAATCTTGGAATGATAAATTTTCTTTTCAAAGAATTTATGGGTTCCAATCCATTTTCGGGCAAATGAACAGCATAAATCTCGATATTATCGCCGGTGTTTAATCCTGTCAATCGGGTTATTACCTCGTCGTTGGGAACTTCCAATATTTCCGTAGATCCTCCGGTTGTAAATTCGACTATAGAATAGAGGAGCGTCGTGCTGGCAGGTAATTCCCATTCAATTTGCGTTTCACCCGTTTCAAGTCTTGAAATTTGCTTGATACCTCTGTTTCGAAGGTTTTCGATAAAAAGGTCTCCATATACGACACCTGCTACTTCGACCGGTCTGGAAACATTTCCCTCCTTGTCACCCATAACAAATTCAAAGAGGTATTCTGCCTCGCTCAAATCTTCGAGTACGGTTTCCAGCCACATTTCGCCATCCGATGTCCTGTTTACGGGTATCGTTTTATTCCCTGCACGTCGATCCCAGTAAATGGTGGTATGGTCAATACGCGGGTCGGCATTGATTTTCCATCTGAATTTTATTTTTTCATATCCGGGATACATGGTAATGGAGTCGGCAACACCTATATATAGCCCTTCACCCCGATCCAAATACTTTTCATGCAGGCTATTCATATTGTCGCAGGCAATTATGATGATTATCGCGCCTACAAATGTTATCGCTGCCGTAGCGACGCTTTTCGCTATTGAAAATTTTATTCTTTTCATTTTATTACGTTTTTAACATTAAACTTGGAATTTATCTGTCGTCGCCGAAAATCGAAATTTCGGACAGATGTAAAGCTGCCGTACGCGCCCATGTTTCGTTGACGATAAAGCGGAGGTATCTTGTTTTCGGCACACCTTGCCTGAATTCAAATTCAAAACCGGCAATATGTGCGTCGATATCTTCAGGCGTACTGAGCGCTCCGGGAGAATTTCCCGATGGTCTGATAATCTCGCAATCGGCCAACAGGCTCCAGTCGGCTTGCCAGTCATTATTGTCCCAATAGGGGCTTTCACTGATTTGATAACCTTGCGGATTTACCGTTGTATTTTTCAATTCATTGGTTCCCCACACCTCAAAACGGCGTAAGTTATGCTGAGCGTAGGGATACAAGTAATCACCATTATCGCCGGAGCGGTTATATACCACAATACGGGTTAATTGCGACTCTATGCCGAGGTCAATCGTAAAGTATAACGGTATTGACCAACCGGATGCCCAGGTATGCCAGATGGTATAATGGCTTTCCTCTCCTGCTGCATTACCGATGCCGTCCCATATCTTTTCAATGGGGCGGTTGTCGTGATTCGAATTGGTAATGTCGTGCAAATTTTTTACCGGTGGCGCGCTGACAGCCAGTTGATCGGCCGTTAAGGGGACTCGTTTGAATTTACTTTTGTCGAGTTCCATCTCGTATAGCGGAGTTACTTCGATTTTGAAAGTATCCGATACATTTTCGTACTTATCGGAAATGCACATGGCAAACAAGCGCTTGTTCGTATTAAATCCGCGCATTTTTTTAGTTCCGAAAGGTAATGAAGAAAAAACGATGTCTTTTAGTTCCAGCGTTCCATTGTCGTCGGCGGCAAGGAAGGAGATGCCCGCCATGATCATGGTCGGATTCTCCCAGGTGATAGTTACTCCTCCGTAAGCAGGTTCAATTCTGAAAGAATGTAGAATAAACGACATGGGCGCTTCTAACGGAACAAATTTTTCGATATGAACAACCGATGTAATTTCACTATGGTTTACCACGTACATTTTGAGTTCGATCTCTTCCGGCTCGCCTAAACCGTCTATTTCCAGATAATTTTTGTAAATGGACGATCGCACGGTGCGGGTTTTACCATTGTATGTGAATTCGCATTTGACGTACGATATGTCTTTCTCATCGGGCAAACTATAGGTAACGTAAGCGCCGCCGTAAGTGGGCGTGACTTTCACATTGGTCAACGGCGGAGGGGGTGTTTTGTTGGTTGCCGTTTGTCCGACAGGTTCTTCCGAGCAGGATAGGAGCACGAAAGAAATCAGGAATAATAGTCCTGTAAATTTTGATATAATATTGATTCGTTTCATTTTTATATATTTTTACAAATTAAAACTTTGAATTTAAAGTATTTACCAGCCCGGATTTTGTACAAGATTGCTGTTCACGGTAATAGTGTTTGCTCTCAACGGCCAGAGGTAATCCTTATATGTAAATCTACGGTTGTTGAAATAAACTCTTGTTTGGTAGTATTCTTCGAGTTTTCCGCCTTGATAATCCCAACCTCGTACCGGCTCGTTGAAATATTTTTCCGCGTCGCACCAGCGGCGCAGGTCGTAAGAGCGCTGTCCTTCGAACGCTAATTCGATGAGACGTTCGCGTTTGATAATTTCACGCATTCCTTCCTTGGTGGTTGGTTTTGCAGGATTATTGGAAAATGCCCACGAACGTTCTACCCCATCCAATCCGGCACGTTGTCTGACAATATCAATCCAGCGATAAACTTCCGGGTCCGGTTTTTCTTTTATTTCGTTCAATGCTTCGGCGTACAGAAGGTACAAATCTGCCAATCGGATGATCGGTATCGAAAAACGAACGGGTTGAGGCGCTGAAG
Source organism: Tannerella sp. (assembly GCA_031277235.1). Classification (GTDB taxonomy): domain Bacteria; phylum Bacteroidota; class Bacteroidia; order Bacteroidales; family Tannerellaceae; genus Tannerella. The sequence continues at coordinate 6,513 of JAITMT010000185.1, read as the reverse complement.
TGGTTGTCGGAATCCTTAAACTAACCATTTTCTTGATGAAATAGCCGGTTGAAAGATGACAATCCAGGTAGCGGTATCCATGCGTCTCCCCGCTTCTATTTTTAATGACGATAGGGGCTGTTTCCGGAATGGAATATAATTCGTAAATTCCGCGATCGCAACCTAAGTTCGCGTAAAAACGGGGTTCCCGGTAATAATGCAATTTAGCGGTTGTTTCTCCCTCGCCAAGATAGAATTTGTGCCAGGAGGCAATCCCCGGAACAGGCACGCCGTCGTCGTCCACAATATCTTCGTCAACATTTACTATGGTCTCATACCGTCCCTCGTAATCCCAAAACGGATCTTCATCAATCGGGATACCGTTCCGGGTGTAAAATGTCTCGGCCATCTTCATGGTGCCGCTCAATTCGCTCGTGCCTCCATACGATGAATAAAATATCGGCGTACACCAATTTTGTAATTGCCCGTTGCCATGGTTACTGCCCCAGATAATTTCCCTGTTAATCGTCAGTCTTTCGCTAACGGCGCCTCTGATCGTGTACTTCAGGGCTGTAGTATCGCTTACCGCGCTGATTTCAAATGAGGGAATGAACTCGTACAGACTATGTCCTGCCAGTTCTGCGGTGTCTATTGCGTTTTTCACGGCAGTAGCCGCTCTTTCCCAGCGCGCTTGAATGGCCGAAGCGCTATTGTCGTTCGATATCAATTGAACGCCCCTCTTGTCTTTGAAATCTTGATAAGGTCCAAAACTGCCGTTGAACAGAGGGCTTGCCGCCCATATCAAAACCTTTGCTTTCAGCGCTGTTGCTATGGCTTGTGTAGCGCGTCCCGCTTCAGAACTCATCTCCTGGGTTTGCAGAGGCAGGTCTACACAGGCTTCATCCAATGTTTTCACGATGTATTCAATCACGTCGTCCACCGGTTCACGATACACCCTCACTTCTTCCGGCGTTGCGTTTACGGGAATATTCCGATCCATAATAGGAATCGGACCGTAAAGTTGCATCAGGAAAAAATGATAAAAAGCTTTCAAGAATTTTACTTCGGCTTTCCAGCGGGATTTTTCCCAATCCGGCATGTCGAGTACCTGATCAATATTTTCGAGGAAAATATTGCAGTCGCGTATGGCTATCCACAAGTTACTGCCTCCGTTTGTACCGTCCCAATAATTCTGGCTGGGACCGGTAACGTTTTGTTGTCCTTGCGCAATAAGGCATCCCCAGGCATTGGTAGCCCTGAAAGGACCTGCATCAATATCCCACCAAATATCGTCTCCGCCGAAAATTCCGGGATAATTCATCCCGTTTGCAAAATTAGGCAGATACCAATAACAAGTGTAAAAAAACTTTTCGGCATTGGTCCTGTTGGAAAATGTGGTTTCCATGGTACTTGTACCTTCGGGCACCACGTCCAGATAGTCCGAACAGCCGTTTACCAATAATACGAAAAGGATCATGTATCCGAATCTGAAAAAATTATACTTTTTCATCTGCTTATCATTTTTAAAATTCAATATTAACGCCTACATTGTACACGCGTTGCAATGGGTAGGCCAAACCATTGCCCGCCATTTCGGGATCCCACATTTTGAAGCGGGAAAGGACTAACAAATTGCTTCCGGAAAGATAGAAACGTATATTTTGCATTTTAATTTTATGTGCCATCTGCTGTGGTAACGAATAGCCTATTTCCGCCGTTTTCAACCGGAGGAAAGAGCCGTCGCGCATGAACCACGTACTGGTTACCTGATTGTTGGGTACCGCAACTTCAGACAGACGGGGCCATAATGCATGTATATCCCGGTTATCTTCGCTCCAGTGGCTGTCGGCATAATATTGCAACATGGCGCGATTAGTGGTAAAACCGGAAATTCCTCCACTCACAAATGGTGCGGTTTCAGCGGGATTAATCCAGAAAGATGAACGCGCCGATCCTTGGAAAAAGCATGAAACATCCAATTCCTTGTAACCTGCCGAAAAGCCGAAACCGTATATTATTTCGGGCGTTGTCGGAAAACCGATGGGTACCTGGTCATCTTCATCAATACGCATGTCGCCGTTGATATCCTTGTATTTTATATCACCGGCTCCATAGATGCCTCCACTTGTTGACACGTTCTGCATGGGTGAATTGGCAACTTCTTCGTCGTCAATGAATAAACGTTCGGCTACGTAGCCGAATGTCTGTGATAATTTCGTACCCACGCGGCTTCTCCACGGTGCATTGATATAATCGGGTTCTTCATATACTTCAAATTTGCCCGATGCATACGTAAAATTACCTCTGAACATAGCCCAAAGTTCGGGAGTAAATGACTTGTTGTAGTCCAACGAAACTTCAAAACCGCTACTGCTTGCCTTACCGATATTGGCGGACGGAAAACCGTTGGGTGTCTGCAATCCCATAGTAGTGGGTATGGAAGTACGTTGCTGCAAAATATTACTTCGTTTTTCACTGAAGTAGTCTACCTGCAACTCAAGGCTGTTCAGTAAGTTTAATTCTAAACCCAAATTCGACTTCTTACTGATTTCCCAAGTAATGTTAGGGTCGGCGTATTGTCTGATTGAAATACCCGGAGGGGTCGGAAAAGCGTATTCATCCCCGAAACCATAGATACGACCTTCATCGTTCATATTCAAATCCGACATATAAAAGAAGCGATCCTCATCGCGCCCGATAGCGTCATTGCCCACGATTCCGTAAGTGGCTTTCAATTTCAGTTTGGATATAACTTTTTTTACAGACTCCATAAACTGTTCGTTGGAAACAATCCACCCGAGCCCTGCCGAAGGAAAGAATCCCCAGCGTTTGTTGGCATGAAAGCGTTCGGAACCGTTATAGCCAAAGTTTCCTTCTATAAAATACCTGCTGTCATAACTGTAAGTGAACCGGCCCGCCAAACCGAGGTTGCGGTGCGGCAGCGATAATTTGTAATCGTTGGTACTGCCATCGTTCGATTCGCGAATAGTGTATACCAACAAACCCGAAACCGTATGTTTTTGGGCAAATGTATTGTTGTACATCATAGCGCCTTCAAAATACAATGCGTTTTGCACCACCCTGTTTGATGGTACAAAGTCTAAATAATCGGTTCCATCATTCGGATTTAATGGGTTTAAATAATAAATGTCCATCTCTGAAGTTTCAGCCAACGAATAAAAGAACGGGATAGTTGATCGCCGTACCGGTAAATTCGAAAAACGGGTCACGTTAAACAATCCCCTCACAGACAGTCCTTTGACAATAAAGTCTAACTCCTGTTTCACTTCAAACTGTGCATACATGTTTGAACGGTCTTCCGTTCTATACCCTTTTGTCATTTCTGCATAAGGATTCAAATAACCGCCGGAAGCATAGTTACCGTAGAGGATATGCTTGGTGAATTTATTCGCTTCGTCGGGCGGATAATAGGGTAAGAAATAAACCGGATTGGAATTGATCGCTTTTTTATACAAATCGGTTCCTCCGTCCAAAGGTCCCCGGTAATCGTCGAAAGCACCACTCAGCCTGACAATGAGTTCGGTCGTTTTTGTCAAATTGACGTTTACGTTCGAGCGCAACGAATATTTCCGGATGTCAATATTGTTACTGTAACTGTTTTTAGGATCGTTTTTGATAATTCCCTGATCCTTCGCATACGATGCAGCCACATAATACCGCGCTATGGTTCCTCCACCGCTGACATTCAGGTTGTAACGCTGGTTGAACGTATTTTTGTCGAAAAGCAAATTCTGCCAATCGTTTGCCGGATAGCGAAGGGGGTCAATTCCCCTTTCGGTATACTCTATTTTTCGCTGGCTGTAGGGCAGAGTCCTTCCGGGGGTTCGAGTAACCACGGCTTCGTTGTGGTATCTCATGTAATCAACCGGATTTGCAATGCCGATAATTTCGGTAGGCTGCGAAAATGAGCCTTCCATCCGAAACTGTATCTTGGCTTTGCCTTCCCGTCCTTCTTTGGTGTTCACCAAGATAACTCCATTGGCACCTCGTGCTCCATAGAGCGCTGTCGCAGTGGCGTCTTTCATAATGGAAAATGCTGCAATATCGTCGGTGGTAAGCCTCGACAGATCTTCGGTACCCATCTCAACCCCGTCAATAAGAATGAGCGGGTCTTTTTTTCCGGTACCGAAAGTGGTTACGCCGCGAATGAAAAACTCGGCATTATCCTGTCCGGGCTCACCGCTCCGCTGATACGAGATCAAGCCTGCAATACGTCCGGCAAAAGCAGTGGTCAGATTACTCGAAGGCACTTTTAATTCTGCAGGATTGATTGTGCTCACTGAAGCAATCACACTCTCCTTTTTTTGCGTGGCAAAAGCGACTACCGTTACTTCGTCCAACTCACCGACTGCCGGTTTAAGGGTAATGTCAATATTCCGTTGATTACGAACAGGTATCTCCAAGGATTGAAAGCCAAGAAACGAGATTTCCAACACATCATTAGGATTTACGCTGATGGAATAAGAGCCGTCGGTATCGGCAATCACTCCACGGGTACTCCCTTTGATACGGATGGTAACGCCCGGCAAAATCTCTCCGCCGTCGTCGGTAATAATACCGGTAACCGTTATCTGCTGCTGTTGAGAGTTTGACTCTTGCGACAAGAGTGTTTGATCGGTCAACAAAATGATGATTATAATAAAATGTATACATTTTGTTGAAATTCGAATTCGGGAAAGCCATTCCCTTAATAATAAAATTAATTTTGTCTGCATAAAGTATTAAAAATAAAGATTTTTTGATAAATTACATGTTGCTCTCTCGCATTTCTTCTGTGTTAATTTCCAATGTTTTTTCATACGCAAATTTGATTTTAATGATTAATATTTGATTTTAATGATTAATATTTGCACAAAATAAAGGGAGTGAAAAAGAAACGATTAAAAATTCGCTTAAAAAGGAGGGTGATGTCATAAAAAATCTAATTTTTTCATTCTTTAGAACATATCCTTCCTTTCTTTTGTTATTATTTTCTTTTATGCATAGTTCCCTGAAGTGGAGGGCGCGATGAATTGCGTCTCTACATCCTTCGTTTATAACCGTTGCGTATTTTTTGTTCGACGAACCGGTTGCAAACCGGCATGAGCGAGGATTTTTGAATCTTTGAATCTCCGGATTCCCCCAAACTGGAAATTTCGTTGTGTCCGCATGAAAATTATTTTGTATAAAAAGACCGGAGTTTTGCTTGGAATTGAAAATAATATTTTGTAAAATAAACGCGCACGCATCTACGTACATTATATAATAAATATTATTTAAAAAGTGGCACTGTGTGTGTGTGTGTGTGTGTGTGTGTGTGTGTGTGTTAGCAAAATAATCAACATAAGCAAATTTTTTTTGTTAAAAAACGCTTTGTCTGGATCTTTCGAATATTGATATGCAACACGCAGCCTGTTCATGGTTAGTTAAACTTTGGGTGCAAAGATATGGAAATAATTTGGAATGAAAATTAAGATTTTTGATTTTTTTGTTTACTTTTTTGACACTGGCATGATTTTAACCCGGATTCCGCTTAAATCCAAAATACGCAATAGAAATATCATATTTGCTTATGTTCTTTTTCTCCCAATGCATGGCATTAGAGAAAAAATAGCACTAAATGTTAATAATCAACATGTTGAAATAATGTTATTCTTTAATGTGGAATCCGGGTTCAATGTTTTACGATGATAGTTTGCGTTTCGGGTTCATCACTTAGCCCATCATAAACGCGCAGGAAATAAATACCGTTGGGTAAATCGGAAACGTTGAACTGCACAATACTATTTTTGGCAGTAGTAGAGCGAACCAGTCTGCCGAACTGATCGTAAAGACGGATGTCCAAAATGGGCTCGGTGTTGGCAAGTTGCTTGTCCGACATGATTTATTTCAGTTTATCAACAGATTCCCCATCAATCTTGATGTTCAAAATATCACTGACCGGATTGGGATAGGAAACAACCTCCACCACGATATAAGAGGACTGTACCGGAAAAACCCAAATCTTGTCCATACACTTGATAACAGACAAAAAATAAAATTAAAATAGTTAAGAAATCTTTTTTCATGTTTTTATGCTTTTACTACATCAAATCATCAATAAAATGTTTGAAAAAACTATCATCTTCTATATACAAAAACAGGTATATCGGTTGTTAAAAGGGAGCCGATACGGATGGAGTCGAACTTGCCGAAGCCGAACGGATTACTCTTTCATTAAAGGTATTTTTCCGAATAGGGTTCCAACATTTTTATACTGGCTTTTTCCGCATATTTTATTTTGGACAAAAAATCTACTTTAGGGAGGGCGAACGAAAAAAAAGACACCAAAAAATTTTTTTTTGAAGTTATAGGATTTGATTTGCTAAAATTTGTTATTTTTGCATCGTTTGTTTTGAATTTTTTACAGACGAACATATTGTAACGTATTGATATAAAATATTATATAGATGAAAAAAGTTAATCTGCCGACAGTTTTATTGAGCGGTGTGATGGTGGCAAGCGCGTTTTTTGCGGGTGGATGTACCGACAAAA